>JACMQJ010000446.1 GCA_014377055.1 Candidatus Sericytochromatia bacterium | reverse complement strand
GTTTTTTAAATAAATCAAAACTAAGTAAAATGTACTTTTATAAAAATTGTACTGTAATTGTAAATTTAAATGCTAGTATTCTGAATAGTTATGTGTATAAATTTAATTTGTCTAATAGAGAAACATTCTAATGAGTGATAATTCTGATTTTTTATCTTTTGAAGGAAAATCAGGGGATAACTTTGTCATACCTAGTATTATTCAATTCTTATCTCTTTTAAATAAAAGTGGTAAATTAAATTTTTCATTATCTGAAAATGCCTCTGCTGCAATGTATATGTATGAAGGTAATCTAACTCATACAGAGCTAAATAAATTAGGTGGGGTTGATGTTATATCTCACATGTTTTGTTGGGGCTACGGTCATGGCAGATTTAATTTTACTAGTGAATACAAAGGTGAAAAAATACTTTATAAGTCTCTAGGTAAATTAGTACCACAGCAAATATTAATGCGAGTTATGCAAAGAAATGATGAGTGTCCATACAAAAAAGACATTCATAGTAATTTTGAGCATATAAATACTCCTGTTTCTTTAAATCAATCAAATATTACTTATGAAGATAATCAAGATCCAACCAAAAGTAAAATGTTAAAAAAACTTATGGAAAGTAATAGGGTAACATTATCAGAGCTTATTACAGATGTTTATCCTGGTGAAATGGAATCATGTAGAGCTTTTCATGAGCTTTTAAAATCTGGTGTCTTGATTAATTCTGAAAAATGGGATAAGTCTTTACCACAAAAACATTTGCTTGATATCATGAATGTTATCTCTAAATATACGGATCAATCCATTGCCCTTAAGTTTCTTGCTGATAAAAAAGCATCTCTTGACTTAGTTGGTGAATCACCAATCACAGTTAGAAAATTAAAAAAGATCAGTAAAATTGCTAGAGACGAGTTTACAAAATTATTACCGCAAGCAGAGCAAAGATGGAAAGAGCTTGGTTCAGCAATTGATAATTATATAGATAGTATTGAGGTCTAAAAATGAGAAAAATTGTTTCATATCCAGATATTTTGAATGGTAAACCTCATTTTGTTGGTACTCATGTTACTATATCTAGCCTAATAGGTCGTCTTGCCAAAGGTTTTTCGATTAAAGAAATATCTCATCAACTACCTCAGCTTAGTGAAGATGATGTTATTACAGCTATCAAATTTGCTGAGGAATTAACTACTCATCCTCTTACTCCCAAAAATGAGTAATGAACAAAATAGAGCTGCAATAGACGAAATTATTTCTCGTATTGATATAGTTGATTTAATTTCAGAAAATGTTGTTCTAAAAAAAAGTGGCTCAGGTTATCAAGGATTATGTCCTTTTCATCAAGAAAAAAGCCCTTCTTTTCATGTTAGTCAACAAAAACAAATTTTTAGATGCTTTGGTTGTAATGTTGGTGGAAATATAATAGAATATTACAAAAACTATCATCATCTTAACTTTATTGACACTCTAAAAGAGCTAGCTCAAAGATGTGGTGTTGAACTACAATACAATAAAGAAAAAAGTCCTGAGAATCAGAAAAAAGAAGAATTAAAAAAAACTATTTATCAAGCTTACAAAGAAGCTACAGAATTTTATCAATGGAATTTGATTCATAATGATAGCTCAGGTCAAATTGCTCGTAATTATCTAAAACAACGTAAAGTACCTAAAGGAATGATTGATAAATTTCTTATTGGTTATTCTCCTAATAGCTGGGATGGATTATATTTATTTTTGCAAAAAAAAGGATTTTCTCCTGACGAAATAAAAGAATCAGGCTTGGTTGTAGAAAAAGAACATGGTGGATACTATGATAGATTTAGGAATAGGTTAATGTTTCCTATTCAAAACGAAAAAGATGAAGTAATAGCTTTTGGTGGTAGAATACTCGATAATGATTCAAATCAAGCAAAATATATAAATTCTTCTGAAAGTTCTATTTATATAAAAGGTCAACATCTTTATGCTTTAAATTTTGCCAAAAATAAAATTAGAGAAAAATCAGAAGTTATCTTGGTTGAAGGATATTTGGATGTTATTTCATGTCATGAATTTGGCTTTGAAAATACTGTTGCTTCACTAGGTACAGCTCTTACGCCTGATCAAGCAAAAAAATTATTAAGATACAATACTAGTAAAAAAGTTATTGTTGCTTATGATTCAGATAAAGCTGGCAAAAAAGCTGCTGAAAAAGGTACATTAGTACTTGAAGAAGTAAGCAAAGGCACAGGAATTAATCTATATATTTTACAAGTACCATCGGGCAAAGATCCAGATGATTTTTTACACGGTGAACACTCAGACCAGTTTCAACAAGTAATAGATAGTGCTAAACCTATTATTGAATTTCAAATAGAAGAAGCATTAAGTAGTGATTTTAGTAATTCAGAAAATAAAACAAAAATTGTGGAAAGGTGTGTTGAGGTTCTTTTAAAAATTAAAGATGCTATTTATCGAAGTGAAATGATTACAAAAATAGTAAATTGGCAAGTTAATGGTCAAAAAATAAATATTAGAGAAGAAGATTTAAGACGGACACTAAAAATATCTGATTTTACTACAAACAGATCCGAACAAAAAGATACTGCTAGTAATTCTATTCCTTATCAACAATACAACAATAAGTTTCAAAAAAAAGAATATAAACCAAAATATGATAAAAATGTTGTAGATTTTGATTATCACAAAAAAAGAATATCACAAGCCATTTTGGCAAAGTATGAAAAAGAACCTGGAGCTTTGCAAGCCGAAAAAGGCATAATTTATTATATGGTAGAAAGAGTTAAAGCTTTGGACTATATAAAAAAAAGATTAGAAAATACAGAGTTTCAAGATCCGCTTAATGAAAAAATTAAAAATATTATTTTTAACTTAAATGAAACAAATAATATAAAAGGATGGAAAGAATTATTAAGAGAAATGCCTGAGTCAGATGAACAAGTGAGAGTTGTTGAGATTTGGGAAGGTTTTTCTAATATTAATGTTGCTTCTGATAAAATACTCAAAGACTATCTTAAACAGGTAAAACTAAATTTTTTAAAGCTACAACGTGATGAAATAAGAGTAGGTGTTGATGAAGCTGGATCTATTGATGAAAAAGAAATAGTAGAGCAATTAATTGTTGAGTATCAATTAGTTCAAGCGTCCATCAAGAAATTAGAATCAGAAATATATAGTAATTAAATTTACAAGTTTTATTAATTAAGAGGTCAAAAACCCGTAGGGGCGGGGTTTACCTCAATGGCATTAAGTTAAGCCTGAAATATAGTGATATAAATAGTTGTAGGGGCGTATTGCATACGCCCTCTTACGATAGAGTTAGGTATAATTGTTGATTTATAAGTAAAAATTTTGGCAATAATTATAATTCCTTATGCGTTTTGTTATATTTACCGTTTATTTTGGGCGTATGCAATAGGCCCCTACGTTAGAATTGGTAAATATTATATAGATTTTAATCCCTTAACTTAATGACATTTACGTTTATGGATAAGTAAAGGCAAGAAGTACAGGTTGACCAACTCTATTTATTTTTAATAAAACAGAATCACCTGATTTTAGACTTTTAACAGCTTTATTAAAATCAATCATTGTTACAATTTTATTTTTATTAAATTCTTGAATTATATCTCCTCTGCCTACTCCTGCTTGTGAGGCTGCACTATCAGAAGCAATACTTGTAATTATTACACCAGTTATCTTTTTAGGAATTCCTAATCTCTTTAGTAATTCTGGATTTAATTCTTCCAATTCAAAGCCAAGTTTTCTATCTGGTAATGCAGGCTTTAAATTTTTATGTGGGTTAGTTTGGTTAGGTTTATTTAAATTACTAGCCGTTTTGCTTGGATCCAAAGATCCAAGTTTAATATTTGCATTAACTTTTTTACCATCTCTCAAAAGTAATAACTTGATAGTCTGACCAGGATCATCTGATGCAATCATATTTCTAAATGAGTTAACGTCAGAAACAGCAACACCATTTAATTCTAGAACTACATCATATCTTTGTATTCCAGATTTGGCTGCAGGAGAGTCAGGGCTAACTTCGCCAACAACAATACCATTATTGGGATCTTCTACATTTAAGCTTTTTGCCAAAGTTTCAGTCATATTTTGAATCTGTATGCCAAGAAAGCCTCTAGTAACTTTACCACTTTTTATAAGATCAGTCATAACTTTTTTTGCCATGTTGCTTGGAATAGCGAAGCCTATACCCATGTATCCGCCCGTTTTTGAAGCAATAGCAGTATTAATACCTATTACTTCACCTTGTAGATTAATTAATGCACCACCACTATTACCTGGATTAATAGCAGCATCGGTTTGAATAAAATCTTCAAAGTCTGCTATACCAACATCCGCTCTACCTTTGGCACTAATAATACCTGAAGTTACCGTTGAAGTAAGTCCCAATGGGTTTCCTATAGCCAAGACCCATTCACCAACTGATAATTTATTTGAGTCGCCAATTATCGCTACAGGAAGATTACTTGATTTTTCTAACTTAATAACAGCAACATCTGTTTTTGGATCTGCACCAATAACTTTGGCTTTAAATTTACGTTTATCGTTTAGAATAACACTAATATCATCTGCACCTTCAATAACATGATTATTAGTTAGTATTAAACCACTTTTATCAATTATTACACCTGAACCAAGTCCTTGTTCTTTTGACGGTGCTTGTTCTTCTTCAAGTCCACCTCCATTATTTTCTTGAAACTTTTTGCCATGTGGACTATTAAAAAACTTTTTTAGAGCAGGATCATCAAGAAATTCGTGATACCTAGCTGTTTGTTTAATATTTTTTGTAGAATAAATACTAACTACTGTTGGTCTAACGTCTTTAGCGATCTTAATAAAATCTTGGCTTAACTTATCTGCAACATCACTTTTTGAGGTAGCTGTCTGACTTCTCTCTGTCACACTTTGATGATATTTTTCGGTAGCAGCAAAAGATGCTCCTATATCTGTACTCGTAGGTTTATTCACAACCAAGGCACCAACCAAAACTCCACTCAAAGCAGTAGAAAAAAGTGCGAGGTTAAGAGCTATTTTATTTTTCTTCATAGAATATTTTTTATCACTCAATTTAAAAATCAATTATATACAATATTATATCTTTTTATTTCACAAGACAAATTAATTTTAAATATCTTTAATGTCCGATCTGTACTTCCAGTTATTAAGTACTTATCGTTAGTTGTAAAAATTAAGCTATTAATATCAGATTGATGAGCTTGCAAAGATAAAATATTTTGACCTGTTTTGATATTCCACAACTTAATACTTTTTTCTTGAAAACCACTACCACTGGCTAAAAAAAGATTATCATGACTAAAAGCAATGGTATTAATATTAGTAGTATGACCTATTAGGGTTTTTATTTCTTTATGGGTTTTAACATTCCAGATCTTGATAGTATGATCATCACTAGCACTTGCCAATAATTTACCGTCAGTACTAAAAGTAATTGATTGTATACCGTCACTATGACCAGATAATATTATTGGATTATTATTGTTTTTTAAATCCCATAAATAAATATCATTACTGTGACTAGCTCCAGCAAGTAAATTACCATCAGGACTAAAAGCTACTGAGGTTACATAGAAAAAATTACCATCCAAAACTTTTAATTTTTCACCACTTTCAATATCCCATATTTTGATCAGATTATCATCACTACCACTCGCTAATGAGTGATCGTCAGGACTAAATGATAAAGATGTAACAGAGTTATTATGAGCCTCAATAGTTTTTAGCAAAGAATAATTTTTTGTAGACCATATTTTAATATTTTTTTCTAATCCACCACCTGCTAATAATTTACCATCATGACTAAAAGTAATTGTGTTGACATTTAATTTAAAATCTTTGATTGTTTTAATATTTTTTCCTGTTCTAAAATCCCATATTTTTATTTCAGAATCATTACTAGCACTGGCAATATATTTATTATCGGGGCTAATACTTATAGAATTAATATTAGATGTATGTCCTACGAGGGTTTTTATTTCTGATAATGAGTTTTTACATGGAGTATTTTTTTCAAGATCGGGGATTTGTAACTTATAAGTAAGAGGGCGGAGGTAAATCCCGCCCCTACGGTTTGATACTTCCTTTATAAGGAAGTTTGAAGTTATTAACTCATCCGTTTCATTAAGTCCTCTGCTTTGCTCTTTGTCCATTCTTTTTTTCTTATCCCCTTCTTTATCTTGTTCCTTCCTTTGCTCTTGTCCCCTCCTTTGCAAAGGAGGGTTAGGGTGGATTAGAAGGCTAGGATGGATTAGGAGGGTTAGGGTGGATTTCTTATGGAGAGTTACGGTTGGTGGGCAATTACTGATCGTGTCAAAGTGTGAGCTAACCAATAATAAAAATATTAAAAGTCCATTCACGTTTTATTAGCTAACTTTGCCATAATTGTTTCTGGAGCAAATGAATGTGGTATTTTTACACCTCTATCCTCAAATAAATCAATAACTTTTGGTCTAATATTAGATGCAACAAATCTACCACTCATTTTCCCATGCTCATCGTTGCCTCTACTCTCATAGGAAAAAATATCTTGCGTTGATATAATATCACCTTCCATTCCAGTAATTTCAACAATTTTTGTTATTTTTCTACTACCATCTCTCATTCTACTTTGCTGAACTATAATATTAATTGCAGAGCTTATTTGCTCTCTTATAGCACGTATTGGCAAATCCATTCCAGCCATCAAAACCATTGTTTCTATTCTAGCAATAGCATCTCTAGGAGTGTTCGCATGACCAGTTGCTAATGAGCCATCATGACCTGTATTCATAGCTTGAAGCATGTCAAGAGCTTCACCCCCTCTTATCTCCCCAATTACAATCCGATCAGGACGCATACGCAAAGAGTTTTTAACTAGATCTCTAATCGTTACAGCTCCCTTACCCTCTATATTTTGTGGACGTGATTCAAGTCGAACAATATGGTCTTGAATCAAACTTAGTTCTGCTGCATCCTCAATAGTTACAATTCTTTCATCATTGGGTATATGAGATGAAAGTATATTTAACAAAGTTGTTTTACCTGAGCCTGTACCACCAGAAATAAAAATATTAAGCTTGGCTTCAACACAACTTGCCAAAAAATCTGCCATATCTTGTGTAAGAGTTCCATAGCTAACAAAATTATCCATGACCAACCTTTTTGATGGAAATCTTCTAATTGTAATACTTGCACCATCAATAGCCAATGGTGGAATAATAATATTTACTCTTGATCCATCCTGTAATCTAGCATCAACATAAGGTGAGCTTTCATCTACTCTTCTACCAATTGGTGCAACTATTCTATCAATAACAACCCTTAATTGCTTTTCGTCAGTAAAAGTCCTAGTTGCTAGAGTTATCTTGCCTTTTCGCTCAACATATATTTTATCCATACCATTAACCATAACTTCAGTAACATCTGGATCAGATAATAAATCTTCGAGAGGACCAAGACCTAAGGCTTCATTTGCTAT
>JACMQJ010000070.1 GCA_014377055.1 Candidatus Sericytochromatia bacterium | reverse complement strand
TCAAAGGTCCATCGGGTAATATTGAGTTTTTGGCTTATATTACACCAAATAATAGCTCAATTAGTGATGAAAATATTAAAAATTTAGTAAAAAAAGCCCATCATGAATTATGATAATTGCTCCATTAAGCTAATCATTTCAATAGCAGCCATAGCACAATCCCAACCTTTATTCCCAGCTTTTGTTCCTGATCTTTCTATTGCTTGTTCAATATTTTCAACAGTTAGAATACCATTCAAAACAGGTAAATTATAATCCAGTCCAATTTGTGCTATTCCGTTGCTAGAAAATCCCGCAACATAATCAAAATGAGATGTTGCACCTCTGATAACTGCACCAAGAGCTATAATTGCATCATATTTTTTTGATTCAGCCATTTTTTTGGTAATTAGAGGTATTTCCAAAGCACCTGGAACATGAGCCACAGTTATATCGTCATTATTAATACCATGTCTAACTAAGCAATCTATAGCACCACTTAGTAACGATTCAGAAACAAAATGATTAAATCTGCCTACAACAATACCAATTTTTTTATTATTGGTTTTAAAATTACCTTTTATCTCATTCATTAGCTTTTATTTTCCTCTATTACATTATTTATATTTATTTTAGTATTTCATGACCAAGTTTATCACGCTTGGTTTGTAGATAATGAATATTAGTTGATTTGCTCTGTATTTCTATTGGTACACGTTCTACAATTTTTATATCAAAGCCTTCAAGACCAATTATTTTTCTTGGATTATTAGTCATTAGTCTTACTTTTTTTATGCCGAGCAAATGGATCATTTGAGCACCAAATCCATAATCTCTAAGATCAGGTTTAAAGCCAAGTTTAAGATTTGCTTCAACAGTGTCAAAGCCTCTTTCTTGAAGCTCATAAGATTTCATTTTAGCAGGAAATCCGATACCTCTTCCCTCTTGTCGTAAATATAAAACAGCTCCTCTTCCTTCTTTGGCGATTCTTTGCATAGCAAAATCAAGTTGTTCACCACAATCACATCTACCAGATCCAAAAACATCTCCTGTCAAACATTCAGAATGTACTCTAACCAAAACGGGTTTACCATCACTTATATCACCTTTAACAAAAGCAATATGATGTTCAGTTGGGTCATGCTTATTGATAAAAGTAACAAGCTCAAAGTCACCCCATTTTGTTGGTATTTCTATTTTTGAATCCATGTTTACAAATATTTCTTTGTTAATACTGTATTGAATTAAATCCTTGATTGTAATCATTTTAAGATTATGCTTCTCGGCTATTTTCCATAAGTCAGGTACTCTTGACATACTACCATCATCATTCATTATTTCGCAGAGAACACCAACAGGTTTTAAACCTGCAAGCTTGGCTAAGTCAGAAGAAGCCTCTGTATGACCAGCTCTACGCAAAACACCACCTTTTTTTGTAACCAAAGGAAAGATGTGACCAGGACGCATTAATTCAGATGGTTTTGTCTTATCATCAGCAATTGCTTTAATTGTATTTGCACGATCAAAAACAGATATACCAGTTGTATTGGTTGGTAAATGATCAACTGATACTGTAAAATTTGTTGTATGACTTGATGTGTTATTTGCCACCATCAAGTTTAAATCTAGTTCTTCTGCTCTTTTTGGTGTAATAGAAACACAGATTAATCCACGTCCTTCTTTTGCCATAAAATTAACTGTTTCGGGGGTAACCAATTCACCAGCCATAATAAAATCGCCTTCATTCTCACGATCTTCATCATCAACAACAATGATAATTTTGCCCTGTTTGATATCCTCAAGAGCATCTTTGATTGTATTAAATTTTTGATTCATAATTTACTTTATTTTAATCTTTTAATAGTTTTAAATTGCCAAGAAATTTATAAATATATTTGGCAAACATATCAACTTCAATATTAACTTCTGTGCCAATTTTATAATTACTCATAGTCGTAACTTGCCAAGTATGAGGTATAATTGAAACAAAAATCTCATTTTTGATAATATCAGCTATGGTTAAAGAAATACCATCAATTGTAATCGAACCTTCTTTAATGCAATATTTACTTAGTTCATCCGATAAATTGATTCCAATATACCAATTTTCGCCACGATTAGAAATATGTGATATTTTTGAAGTACCATTAACATGACCTTGAACAAAATGACCACCCAATCTTGTATCTGGTAATAAGGATCTTTCAAGATTAACATCATCACCTATTTTAAAATTTTTAAAATTAGTTTTTTCTAAAGTTTCTTTGATTGACTGAATAGTAAATACTTTATCATTTATTTTTATGACTGTTTGACAAGCTCCTGATATAGAGATGGAATGATCTATTTTTAGATCGCTTATTACTTTATCGGCAATAATATCAATCTCAATACCACCATCAAAACTTCTAATATCTGATATTTTGCCTTTTTCTTCAATCAGTCCTGTGAACATCCCTCATTACTCCATTAAAAATTATTTGATCGTCAATTTGTTTATATCTTACCTCACTAAACTCAATTGCATCATTAATTTTATCTATATTAAGCTCACCAATAGATTCTTTACCTGAACCAATAATTTTTGGAGATATAAAAATCATCATTTCGTCAAAAAGTTTTTGCTTAACAAATTGAGTTATTAAACCTGCTCCGCCTTCAAGCAAAATAGAGTATATTTTTAATTCATAAGCTTTTTTTAAAATATCATTTAAATCAAGGTAATTATCTTTTGATTTACATTTAATTATTTTTATACCAGTGTCAATATATTTTTGATATTGATGACTAGATAAATTATTTGATGTAAAAATAATCGTGTTTTCTTTTAATTCATCACAAATAAGATTATGGGTTAGAGGTATTTTTAGATTTGAATCAATAATTATTCTCTTTGGATTTCTACCTGTAACATGTCTAACATCTAACTTTGGATTATCAATAATAGCAGTATTACTACCAACCATGACAGCATCATATTTTGCTCTTAATTCATGGACATATTTTCTAGCATTAATATTAGTTATCCATTTGCTATCACCTGTTTTAGTGGCAATTTTACCATCAAGTGTTTGGGCTATTTTTATTAAGAGATGAGTCTTATTTTTTAAAATATTAGTAATAAATATTCTATTGAGTTCCTGGCATTCTTTTTCTAATATGCCATGAATAACTTCTATACCGGCTTTTTGTAGCATCTTTATACCATTACCAGCTACTTCTGGATTAGGATCAACCATGCCAACCACAACTTTTTTGATACCTGATTGAATAATTGCTGGTGAGCATGGAGGATTAATTTTTTTTGCTGAATTATGTGAGCATGGTTCAAGGTTACAATACAATATAGCATGTCTTAAATCTATGTTTTTACATTTATTTAGTGCATCTATCTCAGCATGAACATCTCCATGTTTATGATGATAACCATCTGCTATGATTTGATTATTTTGATCAACAATTACACATCCTACAAGTGGATTTGGGGCAACATATC
>JACMQJ010000445.1 GCA_014377055.1 Candidatus Sericytochromatia bacterium | reverse complement strand
TGATTTGGTACTAAAAAAATAGGAAATATCATCTAAGTATTTTATAAAGAAAGACTTTTTTACTATACATTCGACAAGTGGTTACTGAGCTTGTCGAATGTACTCAGTAACCACGAATAAGAAATTAATTAAGACAAATAACCACAAATAATTTTTTAATATTTATTCTTTTAATTAGCGAATCATAAAAGTAGGAATATTAGTAAAAATATATGTCATAAACTCAAGCATTCTGCTAAGAAACCAAGGCCCTAAAATCATGATAACAGAAAAGACACCAATCATTTTTGGTACAGAACTAAGAGTCTGTTCTTGAACTGAAGATACAGCCTGAAATAAACTTATTACAAAACCAATAATCAATGCTGTAATAAGTAAAGGTAATGATAATGTTATTAACAAAGATAGGCAATAATAACCTATAGTTAAAATAGTACTACTTGACGTACTTTTATCCTCTTTAAATATATACTAATTATGAACTAAGTTTTAAGTTATGTACATAAGCAGGAGGGAAGTTTATAAAGACTTTTTTTGTATCTATTTCGTATTTATGTCTAAAATCATCAAGTACTTGGTGAAGTTTCAAAAAATTTTCTTTTTTTGTCCCTGATAATAACATCTTCTTCAGTTTTGGAAAAAGCATATATTCAAAGTATGAGATCATACTATTAGGTTTCATAATATCCTCATAGTGATTAAGAATCACTTTTACAAAACTATCATCAAAAACATTAAAAGGTAAGCTTGAAACCATATAATCATATTTATAGTCAGGTTTCCAATCGGTTATAGAGAGACAATGAACAAAGACATTTGGATAATCTTTCATTTTTTCTTTTAAGACTTTAACAAACTCTGAGTTAAACTCTATAACATCCAGTCGATCTTTTGGCTTGAGCTTATCAGCAATTATCTTTGTAAAAGCTCCTGTACCAGGACCGACTTCTATTACATTAATAGGTTCGGATGGGCTTTTTACATAATTAGATATTTCGATGCCAAGATATTTTGAGCTTGGAGCAACCGCTCCTACCTCACCAGGTTTTCGGATTATCTCAGATATAAAAGTTAAAAAAGAGTCTGCCATTATTATTAAACTAAAAAAAAGAATATTCTATAAAATACTCATACATTATAACTCTTAAAATCTTTTATGAAAATAATACGCAAAAAAAAGGACGTTAATATAACGTCCAATTAAACAAAGAAAAGTAAACAAAGGAAAAAAATTGGTTAATAATCTTGTAATTATTATTTTTGCTTACCTACTATCATCAGTATAGAGTAATTTTTTGTGAAGATCCATGATTAATTTGTGAAGTTTTTGTGAGTATTATGTTTTATCGTTAATATTGCTCAGTAAAAACCTATTATATTTTTTTGTAATAATGTATCTAAATATATTATTTATAAAAGCTAAAAATTAAAAGATATAATTAAGATATAAAATTAGTAGTGTTAATAGTTGGAGAGTATGAATAAATTAAATCTTAGTAAGAATCTCTATAATAAAACCTTCGCCCTTCTATTATGCTCTATTATAGTTGGATCATGCAGCAATATCCCTGTAGTTACTCCTGCATCTCCGAGTGGCATACCATCTGATTTACAAGATCAACTTGACAAAACAAGTAACAGTAATAATACATCTGCTAATAATGCTTTGATCCAATCAAAATTTATTTATGGTCAACTTGTGGGCGGTTGGAATATGATTAACCCAATTGATGTACAAGCATATCATGATACAAAAACTAAACTATTACCACCAATGTTTATTGTTGCCAATGCTTTGAGTGTTGGTAGTATTAATGCTGATAAAAAATCTCTTACAGATGATTTTAGAGAGCTATATTTTAATTCTTTAACACAAATGTTCAGAGGTATTAATAATAATTTGACTCTTTATCAGGCATATTTAGAAAATTCTCAAATAATTAATTCTACTGCTTCAAGTGACTCAACGGGTTTCCCTTATACTACAGAAGCAATAAAAACCTTAGCAAATATTTTTTCTGCAACCCAAGATGTTGAATTATTTTCTGCTCAATTAGGTAGTTTTGTTAATGTTTCAACTAGTGATGAAACACAAAAAATTCTTGATGGCATAAAAAATCAACAGACTATAATAATAAATGGTATTCTTAACTTTACTACTCAGAATAAAATAACTAAAAGTCAAGCAAAAGATTCTTATTTTATAATAGTACAAAGCTTAACCAATGCAAATTTGCTCAATACACTTGGTAACTTAGCAATATCAATCTTTGGCAAAGATAATGTCGCTTTTAATCAAAGTCAATTAACTCCAGATCAATCAAATCCGAATCAGGTTGTCATGGTTATTCAAGAAGATGACAATACATATCGACTTATTAATGTTGA
>JACMQJ010000444.1 GCA_014377055.1 Candidatus Sericytochromatia bacterium | reverse complement strand
CCTATTTTAAAAACATCCTCCATTAAATATTTACCACTTGGTCTTAAATCTGCCAGTAAAGGTGTTTTATCACTTATTTTTTGAAATTCGGCTAAAGGAAAATCTATATTAAGAGCTTTGGTTATTGCCAAAAAGTGCAAAACAGCATTGGTTGATCCACCCAAGATCATAACAAGAGTCAAGGCATTTTCTAGTGATTTTTGATTGATAATATCAGATGGTTTTATATTTTCTTCTAATAATAATCGCATACTTTGACCTGCAAGTTTGCATTCATCAATTTTATTTTGACTTAAAGCTGGATTTGATGAGCTGTAGGGTAAACTCATTCCTAGAGCTTCAATTGCTGATGACATTGTATTGGCTGTATACATTCCACCACAAGCACCAGCACCAGGGCAAGCATTTTCTACTACTCCATTAAAATCTTCTACGGTTATTTTCCCAGCAAATTTCTCTCCCAAAGCTTCAAATGCTGAAACTATATCAAGTTTTTTATCTTGATAACTACCTGATGCTATCGAGCCACCATAGACAAGGATTGAAGGTCTATCTAGTCTACACATAGCCATCAAAGCACCAGGCATATTTTTGTCACAACCAACCACACTAATCAAGCCGTCATAGCTTTGAGCATTGACAACTGTTTCGATAGAATCAGCTATCAGATCTCGTGAAGGTAATGAATATCTCATACCTGGAGTTCCCATAGAAATACCATCACTAACACCAATAGTGTTAAAAATTAAACCAATAAGATCTGAACTTATAACTCCTTCTTTAACTATTTTTGCTAGATCATTAAGGTGCATATTACATGGATTACCTTCATAACCAGCACTTGCAATTCCTATTTGTGCTTTTGCAAGATCTTCTTTACTTAATCCTATAGCATGAAGCATAGCTTGAGCAGCAGGTTGAGTTTCATCTTGAGTTACAACTTTACTGTAACGGTTTAATTCCATTTTTATTCTCCATGATAAGTATTTAGGGCTTGACACTCTTAACATAATTATATTTAGGCTTAAAAATAAATTATAAAAGTAGGCTATAAGTCAATGCAAGGTTATCAGGATTTTCTTATTAGATCTTAATGTTACAAAAAAGGTAAAAATATTTCTCTATAAGATTCAGAGATCCTTGTTGGCTTATTTTCTGGATCAATAAAAACCACTGTAACCTCAGCATCCAAAACCAATACTCTAGTATTAATATTATAAATATCTTGCTTGAGCGTAAAGCTAGTATTACCAATTTTTTTGACAGTACCAATTATTTCTAAATCATCATCAATAGTAGCTGGAGATTTAAAATTAAGGTTAGCATTGACTACAAAAAATCTAATCATATCAGGCATGTCATGTCTAAAAATTATGCCCATTTGCTTCATGTATTCTCCTCTAGCATATTCTAGGTATTGGAGATATGTCGCATTATTTACATGACCATATCCGTCAAGCTCGTAGGATCTTACTTTTAATCTTGCTGATAGGGTTTTACTTATTATTTTATCCATTTTAAATATTTATCGCTTTCATGCTTTCAGCAGGATATCTTAATCCATAGACAGAATCAGGATTAAAAATATCATCAAGCTTTTGTATTTCGTCTTTTGATAATTGTATATTAAGTGCTTTTGTATTTTCTTCAAGATATTTTATTCTTTTTGTCCCAGGTATTGGTACAATGTTTTCATCTTTGGCTAGAACCCAAGCTAGTG
>JACMQJ010000443.1 GCA_014377055.1 Candidatus Sericytochromatia bacterium | reverse complement strand
GTGTATCAGATATGAATGATAATGTTTTGAAAAATGCACCTCATACAAACTTTTCTGTCGTAAGTGATAATTGGGAACATAAATATACAAGAGAAAAAGCTGCTTATCCATTAAATTATCTAAAAAATAATAAGGTTTGGGCTAGTGTTGGTAGAATTAATAATGCTTATGGTGATCGTAATCTTGTTTGTACATGTCCACCTTTAAGTGATTATGAGTAAAATTATTACTTAAATATAACTGATTATGTGATCTATTAATCAGTTATATTTTTACTTTCTTCCGATTTTATAATAAGTTCTACTTCGATCTTTAGTTTAGGAATAATATCTGTAATCGTATACCAAATTATGTCATAATCTATTTCTATGTAATCATGTATAAGTTTATCCCTCAAACCTGCCATTTTCTTCCATTCAATATGTTTTGAGTTATTTTTCAACTGTTCTGAAATTCTCTTAGTTGCTTCACCTATAATTTCAAAGTTTCTTACAACCCCATCTTTTATTAATTGGTTTCTTAAGAACTTTTTTTCGTCTAAATCAGTAGTATAAGTTAGTATATTATTTATACAAACAAGTATATGTTTAAGATAAACTGAATCTTTTTTTATTTCATTCATTAAATTATTTTCTCTAAATCTCTCTCAACATGTTTTTCTATTAAAACACTGAGGCTTTTTCTGGTTACTAGATCAACTTTTATAAATAATTTTTCTGAAAGCTCTTGCTCAAGACCAATTAAATCAAAAAGGCTTATCTTTTTACCAAAAGAAACAAGAATATCAAGATCACTATTTTCTTTATTTTGTCCTCTTGCATAAGAACCAAAAATGCCTATTTCAGTAGGATCAAATGGCTCTAAAATTTGTTTTATAAGACCAATCTGATTATTATTTATCATTCTTACATCTCTTCGTAATTTTCAAATTCTTTCTCTAAATGCAAGAGTTCATTTTTATCAAGATTTCTCAATTCTTTTTCTATATCATTAATTAATAATTCGGATAATCTCTTTTCTTTTAGAAAAAGTACAAAATCAAGAACTTCCTGTAAAATTTCATTAGGAAGACCCTTTATATTTTTACTTAATTGATCTTCAAGTAATTCAGTTTGAGTCATTAATAAAACCTTTTTTAACTTATTAAATTAGTTACTTTACTATTATTTTAACACTAAAAAATAAATGAATTATTTTCTTTTCTAAAAAATAAATTTGAGTAAAGGAAAAAGGTAAAATTACTTATGATATTTTTCTTATTAATTAATAAATTTTTATCAAATAGATCATATAAAGCCAATAAATTTGATAAAATAGACTTAAAATCAATTGTTTAAGAGTGGTAAAAAATGTCAAAGTCAAGAGATTACATTTTATTATACATTAATGGTAAAAAGACAAAAATTAAAGATGATTTGGCTTTTAAATCATTATCAGATTTTTTGAGATATGAAAAGCAAATGGTTGGTACAAAAATAGTTTGCTCAGAAGGTGACTGTGGCTCTTGTACCGTTGTTCATGGCAAATTAGAAAATGATAAACTTAATTATAAAATAGTAAATTCATGTATAAAATATATGTATCAACTCGATGGTACTCATATCATTACAGTTGAAGGTCTTAAATTAAACGGTTGTCTAAACCCTATTCAAGAATCAATGGTAAAGAACCATGGTGCTCAATGTGGTTTTTGTACTCCAGGATTTGTAGTTGCGATGACAGCAATGTTCGAGGACAAAAATAAGTTGACCCAAAAAGACTTAAAAGATGGTCTTAATGGTAATCTATGCCGATGTACAGGTTATGAATCAATTATAAAGTCAGGAATGGACGTTGATGCTTCTAAACTTACATATTTTGATCAAATGTATGAACCACAACAAATTATTGATGATCTAAAAGAAATAAAGCAAATACCTATTTTTATTGAAACCTCCGAAAAGAAATTTTTTAGTCCTGTTGATCTTAAATCTGCTTGTGAGTTTAAAGCTTTAAATCAAGGTCTAACAATCATATCTGGTGGTACTGATATTGGTGTTCAGATTAACAAAGGAATGCGTGATCCAAACACAATAATGAGTACATCTGCTATTGACTCTCTAAAAGAAATTAGTGTAAAAGACGAATATTTAGTAATTGGTGCGAGAGTAACTCTATCACAAATAGAAGCTTTTGCTAGTGAATTGTATCCTGCCTTTTATGATATTTTAAAATGGTTTGGTTCGCCACAAATTAGAAACTCAGGTACATTAGTAGGTAATATTGCCAATGGATCACCTATAGCTGACACTACACCATTTTTATTTGTTATGAATGCACAAGTTGAATTATCTGGAATAAATGGTGTAAGACAAGTTAATATTAATGATTTTTATAAAGGCTATAAATCACTTGATTTAAATAATGATGAAATTATCAGCAAAATAAGTATCCCTCTTTTAAAAGATAATCAAAAACTAAAGCTATATAAAGTATCAAAAAGAAAAGATATGGATATTTCGACCTTAACAGCAGCATTTTTGATGGATGAAAATCAAGGCAAAATAGAGTCAATCAAGATTGCCTTTGGTGGAGTTGGACCAACTGTCATCAGGCTCAAAAAGACAGAAGAGTTTCTTAATGGTAAATATTTGACTGAAGAAAATATTTTACAAGCTGGACAAATTGCCAGAGATGAAATAACACCTATCTCAGATGTTCGTGGCTCTAAAGATTTTAGGCTCAAATTGTCTGAAAATATTATGAAAAAGTTTTATTTTGAGTGTCTAGAAGAGGAACAAGTAATATGTCAATAATTGGTAAAAATATTCCTCATGATTCTGCAATAGGTCATGTTACAGGTGAATCAGTCTTTATTGATGACATGCCTTTTGCTAAAAATG
>JACMQJ010000442.1 GCA_014377055.1 Candidatus Sericytochromatia bacterium | reverse complement strand
TTTCTTTTAAATCCTCAATAATATCAAGTAACTCTAATGGAGTATTAACAAAAAGAGCATTTTTACAGCTATATAACTCTTTTGGGTTACCGTAACCATAACTTGCCATTACACATGATATATTAGCCGCTTCACTTGCTTGATAATCAAAAATACTATCACCAAAATATATTATTTCATTTTTTTCGAGATTTAATTCTTGGGCTGCTTGATTAAGTGGAAAAGGATCTGGTTTTCTTAGATCAAAAGAATCACCACCATAGACCAGATCAAAATTAAGTTTAGATTTTTCGATAATTTCTTGAGTGACAACATAAGCTTTATTGGTAATCAAAACTTTTTTGTAATCATCTAAATTATTTAACAATTCCAAAGCACCTTTATAAAAATTAAGATATTTAATGGAATTTTGTTTATAATATTCAATGAAAGTATTGAATATTTGGTCATTTATCTCAATATTTTTGGGTAATATTTTACCTAAGAGATATTTTGTACCTCTTCCAACATTACCTATTACTTCTTTTTCGGTTAAATCGCTAAGCTTTAAATCTCTTCTTAAGTCATTAACAGAGGCAGTAATATCAATTTTTGAATTAATAAGTGTACCATCAAGATCAAAAAAAATTGCTTTTATATTTTTCATTATTAGATATTTTATTATAGATTATTTTATTTCTTTGGTAGATTTTATTTCTTTTAGGGCATTACTGACAACATTACTATTTTTTTCTTGCCAATCTAACGCATCATACAAGTCTTGTTTGGTGATGTTTCCTCTTTCTAGTAAAATATCTCCAAGATGCTTACTCGGGTTTAACATTTGTTCATCCATGGCTTCTGTTAGCTGAGAAAGTTTGACAATATTTCTTTTTACCATGATCTCACCTAATCGCTCATGTTGTGACAACCTATCCCATTTTTCTTCAACAGTCATTTGACCAAGTTCTTTTAGAGAGTTATCAACAACTTTACCTTCTTGTATCTGTATTTCAAGATATTTTATTAAATCTTCTTTGGTAATCAAACCTTTTGCTACAGCAAGCTCACCAAGCTTTTTGCTAGGATCTTTTCGTTGCTCATCAATCAGCTCAGTTAGTTGAGAAAGTTTCAAAACGTTAAATTTGACTAAAAGCTCACCTAACTTCTCAACTCTGGTTAGTTTTTCCCACTTATCAGTTTCATTAGTAATAAATGTCATCTTATTATAACCTCATAAAAAATCTAAAGCTCTAATTATATTATATAGTGTTTCAAAAGTTTGTCCAAATCTCTATCATATACAGTATTCCATTTTTCTATGACTGTTTCAGCGGGAGATTTTCCAGTTTTTATAACTTTTTCTTCAAGAGCTTCTAAGTAGATAGTTTCATTTTGACCTTTACGATTAATATTTTTCATATTTTTTAATGATTCATAAGAAATATCAAAAAGCTCTTTGGCTAATTCTTTTGTTTTATATTTTTTTATTTTTGCTTGCATCGCTTCACGGCTAACATCATCATGCCATGTCACTCTTTCTTGATAATTTAAATCTTTGACTAGATCCCATGCTGCATCAAGTGCTTGCTCACTATACAATAGACCCTTCCAAATAGCTGGAATAGCTAAGTATAGATCAAGAGGTTGACTATCCTGACCTCTTAGTTCAATATATTTTAATAGTCTTACTTCAGGAAAAACAGTTGATAAATGATAATCCCAGTCTTGAGTTGTTGCCTTATGACCCTTATAACCTTTTTTCATATATTCTTTAAAAGTCATTTCGGTCATATCAATCATTTGACCGTTTCTTTTAATTAAAAACATGTGTACATCAATTGCAAAATCTATATAATCTTGAAAACTATAGCTATTAGAAAATACACCTTCAATAATTCCGCATCTTTCAGGATCTGTAAATTGCCAGATGTATGATCTTTCAGTCATAAAACCTGTTTCTTTTCCACAATAAATAGCAGAATTAGCAAACATTGCAGTGACTATTGAGTTAACACCATTGGCAACTTTTAATTTTTTCATAGCGTCTTCTTCGCTCTTATAGTCAATATTTGCTTGTATAGTACAAGTTTGTTTCATCATTTTGTGACTTAAATGACCTTGTTTGATCAAATAGTTTTTCATGATATTGTATCTTTTTTTTGGCATCCAAGGTATTTCATCGGTTGATAAAAATGGATTCATGCCACAACCAAACCAAGCTACATCCCAATTTTTGCTAACATCTTTTACTTCTTGTATATGTCTTTGAACTTCATCATAACTTTCATGAATAGTCTTAAATGCTTTACCACTTAACTCAACTTGACCACCTGGCTCTAATGAAACACTTTCACCTTCTCTTAGAAGAGCGATAACATTGTCATCCTCATATTCAGGATTCCATTTGTAGCCATCTTCCAAACCTTTGAATAATGATCTAATACCAACTTTTCCTTCGTATTCGAGTGGTCTAAGTCCAGGATAACCTATGACAAACTTTTCATATTCGGGTCCTACTTTCCAGTCAGATTCAGGCTTATAAGATTTTGTAAAATATTCTAAAAGTTGCTGTGAGCTTTCTAATATATCATCTTCATTTTTTGCCACATCTATTACCTCATGCAGTGTATGTTTTGTTCTTACATATTATATCGTTATATTTTAAATTTAGTTAAGTGATAAAAATTTAATGGTGCATTAAATTTGGAAAAATGATATTTATTTTTATTTTAGATTATGTAAAAGTAAAGAGATTTTTTCATCTAAATCTAAACCTGATAAAACCCAAGTTCGTTCAAAAATATCAACTATATCTTTTAAATGAATGATTTGGCTATCCCTAGTTTTATAATTACCAAATTCTATAAGAAAATATTCTAAATCATCCGTTTTATTTTTTAAATTATTGGTATTAGATAAGCTAAAATTATCTTGATTTAACCAATACAACATGGCACAAAAATACTGATTAAAAATTAAATTCATTAGTATTTTTGCATCAACAAAATCATTTACATTAATGTAATCAATTATTTTTATAACATTTTCGTAAAAAACCGTATATATTTTATTTAATTCTATTCGAGTCTCTAAGTTAATTTTATCTTTTTTCTCTATTAGGTTTAGTTTTGTTTCAATGTTAATTTCAGGAGTGGCAAGATCTAATATAACTTCTTGTTCTAAAATACTCTTTTTCGGGCTTACTTTAATTTCTTTTGAAATATAATCAAAAAAATGTTCATCAAGAATATCAGAAAATAATTCTCCATCTTTTAATTCATTCTTTTTGTCATTATTCCATTTAGATACCAATTTAATAAATAATTTTTGTTCTCTATAATGTTGCTTAATTAATGATGTTAATTGTTCTGGATCATTAGCTCCTGCGACTGATATATGACTGCAACGCTTTTTTATAAATGATCTATGCTCTTTGATCCAAGTGATATGGTCATTTTTTTCAAGTGAAAAAGGCCATACTTTACATACTCTAGGCTTAAAATCATGAATGCTACAAATATTATTTTCTAAGAAAACACATTCTTCTGAATTTAACTTTTTTTTTAAGACCATTTGTCTTTTTCCATAAGTTGCGATAAAACCTTCAGGGTCATCTTTTTCTGTTTCAGCTGAAAAGTCCACAAAGTAATCAGGTGTTAAGTCAGGTCTATTTTCTAATATTCTCTCTACATCAAGGTGAGTTAAATTAATTGAAAAGGTTCGACAGCAATTACCGCAGCTTTGACAAGCAAAATTTAGTTCATTTTCTTTTTTTAAAAACATTTGAGTTAAAGATTAAAAATACTTATATTGTAATTATATTATCTTATTTATACTTCAAACGTTTTATAAATAAAAATATTTTTATTCGTGGCTAAATCTTTATTTGCTTAAAATTAATTAATTATTTTTTTTAAACTTTCTTCTGCTCTTTTTATTTTACGGCAAATTTCCATTTGAGAAATACCATATAATCTTGCTAACTCAGATTGTGTCATATCTTTAAAATATCTTAATTCTAATAAGCTTCTTTCATCATTACTTATTTTTTGAATCGCATCTCTTAGAGATATTAAGTCCTCAGTTCTATCGCCTGAGCTATTTTTTGTATCTATTAAGCTATCTATTTTTTGACGATTATCTTCCTCATCCTTACTATTAATCGCTTGATCTAACCATACTAGCGAAATTTTAGCCTGATAATTCTTTATTTCATCAACTTTAATGTTTGTTATTGATATTCTTTCTGCAATTTCATTATTACTAGGCTCTCTACCAAGTTGTTGACTCAACTCTTTAATAGCAGTACTCATTTTATTTGATAATTCTTGTAGAGGTCTTGGCCCTCTTAAAAGTGATTGTTTATCTCGCAAATAATGCCTAATATGACCACTTATATAATGGGTCGCATAAGTTTTAAAAAGTGTTTTGTGGATTTCTTTAAAATTTTCGGCTGCTTCAAGTAAACCAATAAAGCCGACTTGTATTAGGTCTTCAACAGGGTCAATACTAGCTTTGGATAGATTAAAAGCTATTTTTTTTACTAAGGCATAGTATGCAGCGACAATTTCACTTTTTTGTGATTTTGACAGATTTTTTTTTATTGCTATTTGCATAATACCTACTCATTTTATAACTTTAAAGTTATATAAAGGTTAACTATAGTATAATTAACCATTAAAATAGTTATAGTTTTTTTATAAAATTACTTTCTATAAACAATATTAATTTTTATTAAAATACAATTATGAAAATGTTGAAATATTGGTTACCAGCAATTATCTTAATGATCAGTATTTTTTTGGCATCCAATGATCCTTCGTCAGGTGAAAAATCTAGTATTATTACCAGATTCTTAATAAAGATAGTTAATAACATTACAGGTTATACAATTGATACCTCACAAGAAATAAATATAACTTTTATCATTAGAAAAACAGCTCATATTACTGAGTATGGATTATTAACCATGAGTTACTTTTATGGATTAACCAAAACTATTTTGAAGGAAGAAAAATTTAGTAGCAGTTACATATTTTCACTCATTTTAGCTATTTTGTATGCTTCAAGTGATGAGTTTCATCAAACATTTATCGCTGGTAGGGTAGGTACATATAAGGATGTTTTAATTGATTCAATAGGTATGGTTGTCAGTTATTTTATCTTATCAAAAATATCATCTAATACCAATTCTTCTAAATATTAATTCATTTAAGAAGGTAGACGAAATGCCTACCCATACAGTACTGCTACATCTTAGAATTGGTATAAGTTATAAATAATTATAGGTAAGAAAATCTTTAATATCGTTATTCATACATTTTGAACAAACATAACTATTTTTGACTTTTTGATTGATATTAATGCTTTCAGCAGAATCAACAATATTGCCACATCTCAGACATCTATTTTTATTATCTTTGCGAAATTTAACTAGCTGATTGTTGTATAAGATAGGTACATTTTGAGTATATATAGGAATAAAATTATTAGCTTCATCAGGCTTTTTCAACTTTTTTCTAATTAATAATTGATTTTTTTCAGCATTAATTCTATC
>JACMQJ010000441.1 GCA_014377055.1 Candidatus Sericytochromatia bacterium | reverse complement strand
ACATCTTATTCTGCTGATACTCCAGATGGAAAAATATATCTAAAATTAGGTAATAAGTCTGTCAATATAGCAGAAGGATTCTCTACTGAAATGTCTAAAAAGCTTACTTCTTATCTGAATAAGTAATACAATTTAAATTTGATGTTATTTTTTGATTTGGAGATTAGATGAATTTAATAAAAAGTAAATATGTACCATACTTATTTTTATTACCTGCGGGCTTAATATTAATTGTATTTTTCTTTTATCCGTTACTAGAAGTATTTCGTCTAAGTTTTACAAAGTATAATATTGTAAGGCCAGCTGAATACATCGGATTAGATAATTTCAGAACTTTATTTAAAGATCCATTATTTTGGAAAACCTTAAAAAACTCAATAATTTATTTAATAGGTGTTGTACCGCCATTAGTCTTTATTCCTATATTCTTGGCTATTCTTGTTAATAATCAAATCAGAGGAATAAGTTTTTTTAGGGCATTATTTTACCTTCCAGTTGTTATATCTATAGTGGTAACTGGTATAGCTTGGAAATGGCTATATTCAGAAAATGGTCCATTAAATTATTTAGTTACATCATTACATATTAGCCACGATAAATTAAATTGGCTTTCTGATCCAAAGCTTGCCCTTTTTTCAGTAATGGCCGTGACAATTTGGCGAGGACTTGGATATTATATGGTCATATATCTTGCGGGCTTACAGGCTATTCCAAAAGAATTATATGAAGCTTGTGAAATTGATGGAGCAGGGTTTTTACAAAAGCATTTATTTATAACTATTCCATTACTCAAATCATCAATTGTTTTTGTGGCAGTAGTATCCTCCATCAATGCTTTAAAAGTATTTGTTGAAATATTTATTATGACAAATGGAGGACCTGCTTATAATAGTGCAACAATTGTTCAGTATCTCTATCAAAAAGCCTTTGAGGATTTAAACCTTGGTTATGCCTGTGCTTTAGGTTTGGTGATGTTTGTTTTAACTTTTATATTTTCCTTAGCAAATATAAAAGCTATAGAAAAAAACTGGCAATGATCTTTTTCTATATACTTTAAATTTTCTAAATAGAAATATTATGTGCCCATTTTCTGATAGACGCATTGCATGCGTTTCTACAATAATAAAGAATAATTATATTATCTTCCTGTACTCTTATCAGGTATTCTAAACCCTAAATTATCTATATCCTTTGTAATAGTCGCTAAATAAGCTCTAGCGGTACTATTTCCTTTTCCATAAACTAAGTAATTATTAAAACTATCTTTGGCATAATTAAGCATTTCGGCACGATAAAACTTTTTACCAAATTTTACATACATTTTGGAATTATCTCTAGTAATAGGTAATTCTTCTGAGTTTGGAACAATATTACTTGCCATATAATAAGTAGTGCCCATTTTGGCATATAATTCAGACATATTATTATCTATAGAAATGGCTTTTTTGTAAGAATCTGCTGCCTTCATAAAATTATTTGGTTTTTGACCAACCAAAGTATAAGCATCACCAAGATATGAAAATGCTTTGGCATCCATGGGATTGGCATTAGTTATTTTTTCTAATAAGATAACAGCCTCTGAAGCTTCTTTGGCTGCTTTCACATTAAATTTTTCACCTTGTGCATTTATTTTAGCTACTTTTAGATCAGTTGCAAATTTTTCTTTCATACTAAATTTAACATCTACGATTTTTTTGCCTTTCCCTTTACTTTTTTGATTGGCTTTGGAAATATCATCGTATATTTTATTTATTTCATCGTTTTTACCTTGCATTTGCATTTTTATTAAACCTGCATTGTCAACTTTAGCCGCAGCTAAATTGTACATAACATCAATGTCACGTGGATTAAAATTAGATGCTTTAGTATAGCTTTTGATTGAATTTGCTAACAATTTTAGATCAGGTTTTTTCTTATTTTTAAAAGCTAATTTATAATAAGCATTACCAAGCCCATAATGATAACCAAATTCAGATGGATCAAGCTTAACAGCCATAGCAAATTCCTTGATAGCATCAGGATATTTCTTTTTTTCATAATTCATTGTACCCAATTTAAAGTGAGCGTCAGCATAAGCTCCATCGGGTCTAGTTTTGTCATAAGCCAAATCTATTTTGATTGCTTCTTCAAATTTCTTTTGTGCTGCTGTTTTTTTATTCTCTTTAAGTAATTGAACACCTTGGTCAACTGCTGCACCTGCTTCTGGTGGTATATTTAATATTTTTTGAAACTTGGCGATAGCTAGATATAAATCACCTTCTTTGAGAGATGTTTTTCCTTCATCAAGAGTTTTTGACTCATATACAGGTTTAATAATTTCTATTGCTTTGAGATAATTATTAATGGCTTTTTTTTGTTTACCTTGTTTTAAATAAACATAACCCATACCTCTAAAACCTTGCCAAAAGCTTGGGTTTAATCTAACAGCCATAAAATATTCATTATATGCTTCTAAATACATACCTCTATTATAAAAATTATTACCTTCATGAAGATGTCTACCTTCAAAGGTAGGTATTTTTACAGGGTACATAGTATCAAAATTAGTTTTTATTTCTTTTAATTTACCATGTGATTCTTTTTTATCACCACTGTCACCTTTTGAACTTGATTTACTATCAACTTTTTTTGGTTCGGCTGCTTGAGCAAAAGTATTATTAGAAAAGCTTGTAGATGCACCACAAGTAATCATAAAACTCAACAAACAAGATATAACAACTTTTTTCATTTAAAAAATTTCCTTGAAGACCTTTATGGTATTAATTCTACCAATATTTTAGCTTAGAGTATAGTAGAAGAAAAATCAATAATTTTTAAAATCTCTTTTTTAATACTTATTTTCTTTAAAACTTATTAGTTTATATGATATTCTAAAAGTTAAATTATTAATTTTACAGGATGCTCAAATAAAGTTGGAAGAAGAATACGAGAATTATATTGATATAGATGATCAAAAAGTTTTAAGATTTAATGATTGGATTTATGACACTATTATTAATAGAACAATTAAAGAACTAGAAGACTCTGAACTTTTGGATTTAATCGAATTTGTTAATGAAGCAAAAAGAGGTGCTGATGGATTTTTGATTCTTTCTCAATTAGAAAAAAGAGAATATAAAATTTTATGTCGACATATTCGTCGAGCTTATAATAAATCTTTGGACATAAGGCGTAAATTATACAGTCGTAAAGCAGCTAATCAGCTTCTTAGAGATTTTAAGAATCTTATTTCTGAGCTTATCAGAGATGAGAGATTTTTTGAATAGTGTATTACTCACAGCATTTTTACATAATATTGATTACAACATAAGATAAAGTTTAATTTATGGATTTCATTCAAATGAATATAAAAAAAAAATATAAAAATTTAATGACAATACCTTTTGTATTGCTTATCTTGTCATGTACCAAAGCATCAGAGCAATCAGTTGTTATTTATTATTCTGATCCCGAAGCAATGTATTTTATACCTGTTAGCATAAAAATTACGCTCAAAGGTGATGTCGAAAATATAACTACAGCAAAAGAAGTTACAACAATACTTGAACAATTAAAGGTTTCAAATGATGAAAAATCATTAAGAGTTTGTATACCAAAAGGTATAACATTTGACAATATTGAAGTATTACCATATAAAAAAGAGATTGACTTAACATTAAACTCAGAAAAACCTAAAATAGGTGATAATGATGAACAGTTAATGATCGGCTCAATAGTTAATACCTTAACTGATTTGAAAGGATTTACAACAGTTAAAATTAATGCAGGAAATCTAAAAAGTGATATGGATTATTCTGAACCAATATCAAGAGATTCATATCGTAATAATTGGTTAAGCACTTCGGAGGAAGTAGACAAAAAGTCATCAATGAGTAATGTTTATTGGTTTTCAAAAGATAAAAAATATCTTGTGCCTGTAACTGTACCAATTATAAAAAATGACGTTACAAGTTTACTAAAAGTTTTGAAATCTGGACCACAAGGATCAAAAAAACATTTTTTTGAAAACTCAATAGCCCCTGATTTAGATATAATTATGAAAGCCGTTAATTTAAATCATATCGATATAGAAATAAAAAGTAAGCATAATTTAGCAAAAGAAAGTTATGATATAGCCAAAAAAGCTGTTCTAATGAGTATTTCTGAGCTTAACGTTTTTGATACAGTAAAGTTTATTCTACCTAATTCAGGTGAAGATTTGATTGACTTAAAGAAGACAAATCCTAGAAAAGAGCTAAACGAAATTAAGGTTTTAGCGACAAATTAATATTTTTACCAAAAGAATAAAAAAGTTGTTTTTTTATTTAAGGAGTGCATATAGTTGTGAATAAAAAAGTTTTTATTTTCCCTTTATTTGTTTTATTAATTTTGTTGTTTCCACAAATAAGCCATGCTGAAGATTTTAATTTATTTGATGTAAAATACGATTCAGCCACAAAAACTATTAATCTAAAAACTAGTAAAGAAGTAAAGCCCGAAATTACAAAAATTGATGATCCTCCCAGAACAGTAATAGATTTACCTTCTACTATTTTTGAACAAGTTTCCAAAAAAATAGATGTTAATGATGGTTTTATCAAACAGATAAGGGTTTCACAATTTAAGGTTAATCCTTCAGTTGTCAGAATAACTATTGATGTTTTAAAACATATTGATTTTGATTTAAAAAATACTCCTGATAAATCAGATGAGAGAAGACAAATTATTAAATTAACGGCTCTTGAATATGTGAACAGTAAAATTAATATTAATGATAATTCTATTAGTAAATATAATAAAAAAAGATTATTAAAAAAATCGCTTGAAAAAAACAGTGTTGAAGCTGTTGAATACTCTAAAAATAGAGTAACTTTATCAGGTAAATCAAAAATAAGCTATGAAATAAACAAAGATCTAAAACATGAGAATCGTTACTCTATTACACTTTTTGACTTTAATATGAATGGGCTTGATGAAATACCTGTCAAGCTTAATCAAAATATTGAAAGTATTAAAGTGGAACAAAAAAGTGATAATGCTATTATTTGGTTTAAACTAAAATCAAAAATGAGATTAACAGCAAAACCTTCTGATGCTAATAAATTAGATTTATTTGCTACCAATGAAACCATTTTTAGTCCAACTGATACAACACCTGTTATTAATGAACGTAATAATAATTATATCGCAGTTGATTTTAATGAAACAGAAAAGAGAAGTTCAGTCTATATTTCTTCAAATGGCAAATCACTAAAATATAAATTATTTCAACTAGCTAATCCAGATAGGCTTGTTATTGATACTTATGGAACTAGTATTAAAGGTTTTGAAGACCCATTTTCTAATAAATACTCTAGGATTGTCCAAAGAGTAAGATATGGATATATTGATAAAAGTGACAATCTAGCAGAAGGAATAAGAGTTGTTTTTGAACTTAAGAAAAAAATAAGTATTCATGAAAATCTTAAAACTACTAAAAGCCTTCAAGTTGATTTTATTGAAGATTTAAATCAAGTACCAACTCAAAAATATGCAAAAGTGCCAAAAGCTTTTAATCGATCAAAAAAATTCTTGATTGTTCTTGATCCTGGTCATGGTGGTAACGATCCTGGAGCAATTGGTCCAAAAGGAGTTAGAGAAAAAGATGTAACATTGGGTGTTACTTATTATGTAAGAAAAATGTTATTAGAAAATGGTATGGCTGTTTTGATGGCTAGAGCTGATGATTCAGAAATAGATTTGCAACCTAGAGTTGATGTTGCTAATAATAATAATGCTGATTTATTTGTAAGTGTTCATTGTAATGCTATGGATGGTAATAGTCCAAGAGGCGTTGAAACTTATTATAGAACACCACAAAGTGACGGATTTTCCAAGGTAATGCACAAGAATATGATTGATACATTAGGTACTCCAGATAGAGGGATAAGAGTTAGAAATTTCTTTGTTATCAGAAAAACTGTTATGCCTTCTGTACTTATAGAAATAGGTTATGTTACAAATCCAATTGAAGAGCAACAGCTTAATTCACCATCTTATCAAAAACAAGTTGCAACAGCTATTTATAAAGGCATTAAAGAGTATATAGGTAGTCAAGCAAAGATTTAAAATATTTTAAAGGATTTAATGTGATAAAAGTGTATAAAATAAGATATTTAGTTAAGTTATCAATTATATTTAGTTCGTTAGCTTTTTTTTCTTCATGTGAACCAGTTGTTGTACCTACAACACAGTCCTCTCAAGCTCCAATAAGTGGAGCTAAAAATCTTGATAAAGCATATATTGAAAGCTTTGATCCACCAATAAGGATTGGTCAAAAATACACATACTTAGTTAGTTCAAATTCAAGTACAACAGTAGAAGAATCAAGTACCGAAATTTTGGATATAAAAGATCAAGATATAAAAGTTAGGTTTATCAGTACTAAAACAGGAATAATTGAAAAAATAGGTAAGCTAAGTGATTTTAGCACTGGTTTACCAAATACAGGAGTTATAAATGAAGGCAATGAAGACATTACTGTACCTGCTGATACATATAAGGATTGTCTAAAAATAAGTTTTTTTACAAGTATAACAAGTACTATGACAGACAATAGAACTAAGACTACTATTTGGTTAATAAAGGGCATTGGAGCGATTAAAAGAGTTGATATTATGCCTGATTTTCAAACTATTACTACAGAGCTAAAAGAATTTAAAATTTAATTATTT
>JACMQJ010000440.1 GCA_014377055.1 Candidatus Sericytochromatia bacterium | reverse complement strand
TTCTTCTGCTAACTCAGGAGATCCTGCTTCGATAAAACTTGGTCTTCGACCTTTTTTGGTATCTCCATATAAGGTAAATTGTGAAATAACCAAGGCTTCACCTTTAATATCGTGTAAAGAAAGATTCATTTTGCCATTGTCATCAGCAAAAACACGAAGATTTAAACATTTATCAACCAGAAAATCTACATTATTTTTGGTGTCATTTTGTGAAATGCCCAGTAAGATAACTAAGCCCTTGTTTATTTCACCAACCAATTTATTATCTACTGTGACACTACCATAACTAACTCTTTGTATTACTATTTTCATTTTATTATCACAAAAAAAGGATGTTTTTTAAAACATCCCTGACAAAATATTCTATTTTTGAAAATTAAGACGCATTGCAATGCGTCTCTACAAAACGATTAACCTTCTTTTTTAGGTGTATCTTTCTTAGCTAATTTTTCTTTTAAAAATGATAATGCTCTTCTTAATTGAGTATCATTTTTGCTAACAACTGAGCTATCTGGAGATTCTGGAACCATATTTTTTGGTAATTCTACAAATATATTTGGTTCAATACCCTTTTTATTAATATCGATACCATTAGAAGTCAAATATTTATTTGTTGTTATTGCCATTCCTGATCCATCATCAAGCTCATGAACTGTCTGGACTAGACCTTTTCCAAAGGTTTTGGTTCCGATAAGTGTCGCCCTCTTATTATCTTTTAATGCTCCTGATACTATTTCGGAAGCACTTGCACTGCCCTCATCTACCAATAATACTACTGGTAAGTTCATCGGTACTTCTAATTCACCAGTTGCATTTAAATATTCTTTTTTACCTTCTTTATCAACAATTTGAACTATAGGTCCTTTTGGAACAAACATACTACCAATACTAACAGCATTTGGTAATAATCCACCTGGATTACCTCTCAAATCAAATACTAGAGCTTTCATTGATTTACTTTTTAGTTTATCAATAGCTGCTTTAACTTCTTTAGGAGCATCATTACTCATAAATGTACTTAATCTAACATAACCAATATGATTTTCAAGCATTCTTGATTTAACGATTTTGGTAACAATACTATCTCTAACAATCTGAGAATCAAACATCTTTTTTGTAGATTCTCTATAAATCTTAAGTTTTACAGGTGTTCCTTTCAAGCCTTTAATCATATTAACAGCTTGGTCAATAGCTACATTATTGGTGGTTTTACCGTCGATTTCAAGGATAATATCACCAGCAAGAATACCAGCTTTCCATGCAGGAGTATCTTCAAGAGGTGAGATAACAGTTAAATTAGTCATTTCATGACCATTAAACATATTTTTTCTAACGCCTATTTGAATACCAATACCACTAAAGTTACCAACACGTTCTTCTTTCATACCTTGATATGCTTTTGGATCCATATATCTTGTATATGGGTCACCTGTGGATTCCATCATCCCACGAATAGCACCCTGAACTAATTTTTCATTATCAATATTGCCGATATATTCAGAATTTAGAATGTCATAAGCTTTAAGGAAAATCCCAAAACCAGAACCTTCTGCTTTTGCAATTAGTGGCTGTAAATTTAAACCAGCAGTAAAAGAGGTTAACATTAAGGCTACAACTAAGCTTTTTTGCTTAAGACTAGATTTAATCATTTTTTCCTTCCCAGAAATAGAATACTTAAAAAATATTATACCAAAATAGCAGGATGCTATATTCGATTCACTTTAAAAATTTAATTTTATATTTACTTTATAGATGTATTATAACAAAATAAGCAAAGTTATATATCATCTAAAAAACTAAAGCACAAAGTCAAGTTAATTTATATGATTTTGTTCTTTAAAATCTCATCATGTTTTAACAATAAGATAACTTTTGATACACCTAAAGTTAACCATTAGGCTTGTTCTTTTGTTGTCCCTTATGTATAATTCAGATTAAAAAATAATAAAGTCAATAATGATGAGTTTTTATATATGCTACATAGTAGCTTTTATGCTCATATTTTGTGAGGTTTTTTAAACGTGATAGATTTTGCAGTACATAATGCCTGGCTAATAGCTGTTTTGCCATTCTTGTCGGCATGTATAATAGCTCTGGTAACAAGGAAATATCCTATCCTAAGCTCACGTATTTCACGCATATTTATACTTATATCTCTGGCTCTGTCTTGTGCAATCGGCTATGCAGCTTCACAGGATTTAAATTCAGTTATCCAAAATTCAGCAGGCTCACTAAATTGGTTTACCAGTGGTAATTTTAATTTTGAAGTAAGCTGGAAAGTTGATGCAACAACAGCGATTATGCTAATTGTTGTAACTTTAATAAGTTCGTTAGTACAACTGTATTCAAGGGAATACATGGAAGAATATATTGGTGTTGGTTACTCTTTTTCGAGGTACTATGCAGAACTTTCATTATTTTCATTTTCAATGTTAGTTTTAATACTTACTGATAATTTCTTAATGTTATATGCTGGTTGGGAATTAGTTGGTGTCAGCTCATTTTTATTAATTGGATTCTTTTATGATAAAAAATCTGCTGCTGTTGCCGCTAAAAAAGCTTTTTTGGCAAATAGAGTTGGTGACTTTGGATTTTTAATGGGTATCTTAATGCTTTTTATTGCTACAGGAAGTTTAAACTTTGATGTAGTTGCTGCCAAGATAGCAGCTGGAAGCATCAGCGGAGAAGCCTTAACCTTTGCCGCCATTTTATTGTTCTTTGGTGCAATTGGTAAATCAGGTCAATTTCCTTTACATGTTTGGCTACCAGACGCAATGGAAGGTCCAACACCTGTTAGTGCTTTGATACATGCAGCAACAATGGTTGCAGCTGGTGTTTATATGGTTGCCAAAGTAATGAATATTTTTGCTCAAGCAACATTCCCTGTATTATGGGGTTTTTCGGCTCTAAGTTTTGTTGCAGTGATAGGTGGTATAACAGCTCTAATGGCTGCCTTTATTGCCATAACCCAAAATGATATTAAAAAAATACTTGCTTATTCAACAGTTAGTCAATTAGGTTTGATGATATTATCACTTGGTATGTTTACAACTACTGAGGGTCAAATTAGCCCACTTGGTTATACTGCTGGTGTATTTCACTTATTTACTCATGCTTTCTTTAAAGCAATGCTATTTTTATGTTCAGGTAGTGTTATTCATGCTTGTCATACACAAGATGTTAGAGAAATGGGTGGTCTAAGAAAATATATGCCAATTACAGCTTATACCTGTTTGATAGGTACTGCTGCTATTTCTGGTTTCCCTTTGACAGCTGGTTTTTGGAGTAAGGATGCCATGCTTGATGCAATGTTTGAAGCAAACTTCCCTTTCTTTTTAGTTGGTGCTTTGGCTTCAACTATGACAGCTTTTTATATGTTTAGACTTTATTTCTTAACCTTTGAAGGTGAGTATAAGGGTCACGGAAAACCACATGAACCAGGTTGGAGAATGACATTTCCTCTAATATTTTTAGCTGTTCCTTCATTACTTATTGGTTTTGTTGGTACTCCTTGGAAAAATTATTTTGGTGAGTTTGTTCATTACACTCCTGCTATAGGTCATTTGGTTGAAAATGAACATCATGGATTAAATTTGATAGTTGTAGGTGCATCATTATTAATATTTACAGTTGGTTTTGGACTTGCCTTTATGATTTACAGCAAAGGAAATCAAGACAAATCCGCTCAATATGCTTCTAAAATGAAGCCTTTATACAATGCCTCATTGAATAAACTTTATTTTGATGAAGCTTATCAGTGGTTTATTGATCAAGTAATTTTGGTGATTGCCAAAATATCAAATCTATTGGATAAATTTGGTATTGATATGATTGTTAATGGTGTTAGTTGGCTTACAGTTGGAATAGGGCATCTTGGAAAGAGAACCCAAACAGGTAAAGTTCAAAACTATGTTTTACTTGTAGTATTCTCAATACTTGCCATGATCTTTACCTTTTCAAACAGTGTGACAATAGTTAAGCGTTATAACGAATATGCTCAATATTCAGGTTGGTTAATCCTTCTTTTATTAATATCTGGTGTAGTTTACTCTGGTTTTTATATTAAGAAGAGAGTCTTTAGTTAAATAGTTAGAAATAAAAATAAATGTATTTGTCTTTTTTAAAATTAAAATTTTAAAATCGAGCTAGATTGGTGGAAAATTAGTAATGGTTACAGATCCTTCAGCCCTAAACGGCTTATTATTAACATTCATAATCTTCCTTCCTATATTAGGAAGTTTAATTATGTTGCTTTTACCTGAGTCAGGTAATGCGTATAAGTTACCTCATAAGGTTGCTTTGGGCTTTACTTTTGCTACTTTCTTTTTGTCGTTAATAATGGCATTAAATTTTAAGTCTGCTCCTGTAGATGCTATTGGTGTTTTCAATCTTCAATTTGTTGATAAGTTTAGTTGGATTCCATTTTTTAATACTTACTATTTTGTAGCTGTTGATGGACTTAGTTTACCAATGGTTTTATTAACTTCATTGATTATGATTATCGGAGTTTTGGCATCTTGGAAAGTTGAAAAAATGCCTAAAATGTATTTTTTCTTACTTATGATTATGGAAACGGCTGTCTTAGGTGTGTTCACCTCACTTGATTTATTCTTATTCTTTGTAATGTGGGAATTAGAGCTTATACCAATGTATTTTTTAATTGGTATTTGGGGTGGAGCAAGAAGAGAATATGCAGCAATGAAATTTATTCTTTATACTGCTTTAGCTAGTGCTTTTATGTTGATAGTATTTATTGCTATTTACTTTAATACAGGTACATTTGATTATGTCGAAATGGTTAAAAAATTACATCCTTTTGCTCAAATGGGTTTACCAATCCAAACATTAGCTTTTGTGGCATTATTTGTTTGTTTTGCAGTAAAATTACCAATGGTTCCATTTCATACATGGTTACCAGATGCCCACGTTGA
>JACMQJ010000439.1 GCA_014377055.1 Candidatus Sericytochromatia bacterium | reverse complement strand
TTTTAATTTAGGAAATAATATATTATGAAAAAATTTATTCTATTATCAAGTATTGCAGCAATGTTAGTATTAGCAGGATGCCCAAACAAAGATGAATCAAGTAGCAGTACAAGTACTACTACCACAACCACATCAGCTTCACCTGCTGACGCAACAGCTTCACCAGCTGCTGGTGGTACAACTTCAACAACAACTACCACAAACACAACTACAACAGGATCACCAGCACCAGCTGCATCAAAGTAGTTTTTTGATTTAGTTATATACTGAATAATTAATAATAAACAAAAAAGCTGTCAAAATTTTGACAGCTTTTTTGTTTGCTAGAAATGAGTTTAAACAAAGGGTTTAAACCCCTTGTTCCTGAATATACATTATTCTGGTGAAAAAAATTGAATTCATTCTTGGAAAAGAATAATTAATATGAACTTAGATAATATTTTACAAAATTTTAGAAAGCCTTATCCTGAAAGAAAGCATATAGGATTAGATCGAATGTATGAACTAATGAGATTAGTCAATAATCCTCAAAATGATTATCCTTCTATTCATGTAGCTGGAACAAATGGCAAAGGTTCAGTTAGTGCCATGCTCCACTCCGTTTTTTGTAATTTGGGGTATAAAGTCGGAATTTTTACATCTCCACATCTAGAAAGATTTACTGAGCGTATCAAGATAAATGATCAAGAGATACGTGAAATAGATTTTTTGAGAATATTAAATCAAAATATTTTACCAGCAGTCAAAAAATTAGATGCTGAACTATTTGGAGAGCCTACCGAATTTGAAATAATTAATGCTGTCGCTTTTTATTATTTTTCTGAGCAAAAAATTGATCTAGCTATTTTTGAAGCTGGATTGGGGGGAAGACTTGACTCTACAAATGTTTTGAAAAATGTCTTAGCTTCTATTATTACTAGCGTTTCCTATGATCATACTGATCGGTTAGGTAATACTTTAGAAAAAATAACTGGCGAAAAAGCTGGAATAATTAAAGAAAATGTTCCTGTTATAATAAACAAATCCAATCCTCATCATGAAATATATTTTCAAAAAACAAATTTATTATATTTTGCTTCACCTGAATTTTTACAAATAAAAGAATTAATCCTAGAAAATGAAAATATTAGTTCAGAAATAATAAGTTATCCCAAAGTTGGCTATAGAATAATAAGTAATGATCAAGATTCAATATTTTTTCAGCAAGAAATATTTTTACCATTTATTGCTAACTATCAATTAGAAAATCTTGCAATAGTTTTAAAAACGCTAGATGTTATTAAGAAAATAATCCCCCCAACCCCCCTTTGCAAAGTGGGGCTAAGAAAAAAAAGTAAGGGAGACAGATATAAAAAAACATTCTATTTTTCTATGCTGTCGCTTCCTTTAGTCTTGTCCCCTCCTTTGCAAAGGAGGGTTAGGGTGGATTTCTTGCTCCCCTCTTTTTCGACCTTAGGAGAAAGAGAGGGGCTGGGGGTGAGTTTCCTAACTCAAGGAATTAAAAACACTAAATGGTCTGGAAGATTTGAGTTTATAAATTATTATGGCTTACAAATAATTTTGGATGGAGCTCATAATGAACAGGGAATTAAAAGTTTTTCTGAAACATTCAACGAATTAGCCAAAGATAAAAATGTTATTACTATTTTTGCCTGTAATAAAAATAAAGATTATCAAAAAATGTTAGATTGTTTAACTCCCTTTACGGATTTTTTTGTCATTACAAAATCACATGTAGAAATAAAAGCAACTGAACCGAATAAGATTTCGGAATATCTAAAAAGTTTAAATAAAGATCATCAAATTGTTACAGAATATAGTCAATCAATAAAGTTTGCGAGTAAAATAATGACTGAAAGAAGTTATAATAAGCATGAAACATTGATATGTATATGTGGCTCATTGTATCTGATAGGATCAATTAGAGCATTTATTAACAGCAAAAGATAAAGAATTTATTTTCTTTAGAGGAGGAAATTATCGGTCTTTCTAATAATAAAAATACCAGAAAGAAGAAAAAAGATTTATTTTGGCCATTAATGATTGTTTTGGCAGTAGTATCTTTTGTTACTTCATATTTTGTTTTTTATCAACTCACAAATAAAGTAGACACAAAAACTCTAAAAACTTCAACATCTGTTGTTGTCAAGTCGACTCCTACTGATGAACCCTCAGTCAAAACAATTGTTATTGGAGATGGTCAAGGTGGTACTCCTGCACCAAGTCCAAGTGCTGCTATAACTCCTGATCCAGTCGCTACAATAGCTAGTAAGATTAGACCTACAGCAACACCTATAGTTTCGATTAAACCTTCTGCTATAGTTGTTTCTGAAACACCAGTTGCTACAGTTAAGCCAGTTGTCTTAGCAACTTCTAAGCCTACAATAGCCGCAACACCTTATCGAACAGCTGCACCAATAGCTACTTTAGCACCAAGATTAAAACAGACATCTTTTAAGGTACGAGTTGGAGCTTTTGATTCAAAATCTGAGGCAGAAAGAAAATCAAAAGAACTAGAAGGAATGGGCTATGATGTTTCTGTAATGGATGAGCCAGAAGGATCATATATTCAGTTAGGTGCATTTAAAGATCAAGAAAGAGCTTTAGCATTAGCTGAAGAAGTTAATCAAAAAGGTTTTTCTGTAATAATAAGACAAGTTGAAGAATAATTACATGTTATCATTTAATATATGGGAATACTGACAACAAACTATGAAATAATCAAGGAAATCGGTCGTGGTGGAACAGGAACAGTTCATTTAGCCAAAGATAAACGCCTCGATAGGATGGTTGCAGTCAAAATGCTTCAAATTGATATGGCCTTTGATGAAGATGTAATAGCTGAAATAATTCAGAGATTTCATAAAGAAGCGAGAGCCATTGCTAGACTTAATCACCCTAATATAGTTGATATATATGATTTTGGTGAAGAAGATGGTAAGCATTTTATGGTTATTGAGCTTCTACATGGACAATCTCTTTCAGAAATTTTAATTAAAAAAATAAAATTGCCTGTTGAAACAATCATAAATATTGGTGTGCAACTGTGTGATGCTTTATCTTATGCTCATAAAAATGGTATTGTTCATCGAGATGTAAAGCCTGCAAATATAATTATTTCTGAAGATCATCAAGCAAAATTAACTGATTTTGGTATTGCTCAATTAGGTAATGATAAGCTAGTTTTAACTCAAGTAGGTTCAATTTTGGGTAGTATTTTATATATTCCACCTGAACAATTAGTAGATTCCAGACAAGTTGATAAAAGAGCTGATATTTATTCTCTTGGTGTTACTTTATATCAATTATTTACGGGTCGTCTTCCCTTTGAAGGTACTTCTGTTGGCGAGGTTATTACAAAAATACTTAATCAAGAAGTTTTGCCAATGAGAACATTTAATCCTCAGCTACCTGAAGCTCTTGATCGTATCATTATGAAGGCAATGAAAAAAGAACCTGATGAAAGATATTTTGAAATAAGCCTTTTTGGTGAAGCTCTTGCAGAAATAGGTGAATATCTTAAAAGAGGAGCTAATATACCAAAAATAAATATTAATGATACTCTAGGATATAATAAAGCCTCAGAAGAAGTACTTGGGGTTAAATTAGATAAAAAAAATGAGATTGTTTTAAAGAAAAATAAATCTCCAAAAGGCATAATAATTACAATAATAATTTTATTAATTACCTGTATTTTAAGCTTATCATGGTATTTTAAGTCACATCAACCTAAAAATAATAAGCCAATAAATATTAAACCATCTGTTATTAATGTTATACCAAGTAAGCCTCATATAAAAAAAGTAATCATTGATAAAGTAAAACCAATAAAAAAAGTTATAAAAAAAGTAATTAACAGACCAAGAACTATCTTAAAGAAACCTGTTATAAAAAAAGTAATCATTACTAAACCAATAAAAAAAGTTATACATATCTCTAAGCCAATATTTGTAAAAAAACATCAAGTAATTATTCCTAAGAAAGCTATTACAAAACATATAACAACTTTTAAACCATCAAAACATCTAGGTGAAGGCTACTAAATTATGATTAAAAAACTTGCTTTATTAATAATATTAATCTCATTATCTAATCAAATATCTTATGCCAAAGATGTTAATTTTCCTGACCTAGAAAAAAGTGTTGAACAAGTTAATATTGTAGTTAATCATTATAAGTTAATGTCTACCTATGCAGATCATACTTTTAAAGGTAATAATGGTATTGACCGCTATACTTATTCCAATATTTTGTACAAAACAATAGATTTATTAAATAAAAAAATGGAAGAAATAGATCAAGATGAAATACTTGATATTTCTGATTTATCAAATGTAAAACAATTTGAAAATATCTCTGACTTAAGTAAAGATAATGTTTCGTATAAAAAAATAATTGCTCTTTTAAAAACAGGATTAATTAGGACTTATTCTGATAATACTTTTAAAGGTGAAAAAACAGTTGATCATATTGGGTTTGCAATAGGTATGGGAAGACTTATGAGTGTTATTTATGATGATGCCCCACCTATATTAAAAAAGAAGTGGAAAAGTGAAATATTAAGGCAATCAATTAGTATTAAAGAAGTACCAATAGACAGTCCTGCTTATAAACCCTTAATGCTTGCTCTGGAGAATAATTTGCTTGATATAAAATCAATTAATCTATTAAGCAAACCAATAACTCGTTATGAAGTTGCCGATTCTACCTATAGATTAATAAATAAACTTGATGAATTAAGAAAATACCTTGTTTTTACACGAATCTAATTATACAATTTCATATAATAAAAATTTAGTTAATAGTGAAAAATTATGAGATTGGACAAATGGCTTAAAGTAAGCCGTGTAATTAAAAGAAGAACTATAGCCAATGAAGCTTGCGATAAAGATAAAATTAAAATAAATAATCGCTTTGCTAGAGCCTCAACCGAAGTAAAAGTAGGCGATATTATCGAAGTTAGTATGGGCAATAGACAAACAATCATGGAAGTCTTAAAAGTTCCTGAAGGTGGAAATATAACCACTCAGGAAGCCAAAGAGTTTTTTGTAATAACATCTGAAATAAAATTATCGGATGAAATTTAAATATTTTTATAAAAAGAGGACAAAATAAATGTTAATGAGTAATTACGTTGAAATAGATGATATATATGCTAGAGAAATATTAGACTCAAGAGGAAATCCAACCGTTGAAGTTGAGGTTTTACTTGAAGATGGCACAACTGGTAGAGCTGCAGTACCGTCAGGAGCATCTACAGGAGCTCATGAAGCTGTAGAATTGAGAGATGGAGATAATGATCGATATTTAGGAAAAGGTGTCCTAAATGCGGTTAATAATGTTAACGATATTATTGCTGAAGAATTGATAGGTACTAATGTTTTTGAACAAAGTTCTATTGATAATATGATGATTGAGCTTGATGGAACTGATAATAAAGCAAAGTTGGGAGCTAATTCTATTCTCGCTGTTTCGCTTGCTGTGGCTAAGGCGGCTGCTAATGCTCTAAGAATGCCTCTATACAAATATATTGGTGGTGTTAATGCCTCTGTTTTACCAGTGCCAATGATGAATGTTATCAATGGTGGAGCTCATGCTGATAATAATCTTGATATACAAGAGTTTATGATTGTTCCTGTTGGTGGTGAAAATTTTGCTGAATCATTAAGAATGGGTGTTGAAGTTTTTCATCATCTAAAAAAATTACTTCATAATAAAAAATTAGCTACAACTGTTGGTGATGAAGGTGGTTTTGCTCCATTTCTTGAATCAAATGAGCAAGCACTTCAATTAATTATGGAAGCAATCACAATGGCAAACTATAAGCCAGGTGAAGATATATTACTTGCTCTTGATGTTGCTGCAACCGAGTTTTATAAAGATAATATTTATAATCTTGCTGGTGAAAACAAAAAGTTTTCATCTTCAGAAATGTCTGATTATTTAGCTTATTTGTCAGGTAAATATCCTTTAATATCAATCGAAGATGGCTTATCAGAAGATGATTGGGATGGATGGCAAGCATTGACACAAAAACTTGGTAATAAAGTCCAATTAGTTGGAGATGATTTGTTTGTTACTAATCCAACTCGTTTATCAAGAGGTATTGAAAGTAAAACAGCAAATTCAATATTAGTAAAAGTTAATCAGATAGGCACATTAACCGAAACTTTAGCAACTGTAGAAATGGCAAAAAGAGCAGGATATACAAGTATTATATCCCATCGTTCAGGTGAAACAGAAGATACAATTATTGCTGATATAGCTGTTGCTACAGGAGCTGGACTGATTAAAACTGGATCAGCTTCAAGAAGTGATCGTATTGCTAAGTATAATCAATTATTGAGAATTGAAGAAGAATTAGGTGACGATGCAAAATTTCTTGGTAAAAATGCTTTTTATTCAATAAGAGGATAGTACAAGTAGAGGGGGGTTATTAATCAAACCTCTTTATCCCCTCTTTTTTCTCTTATTCCTTCCTTTGCAAAGGAAGGCTAGGATGGATTAGATAGTTGCGGTTAATGAACAATAGCCGAAGTATGAGTTATTTATAAATGAGATTCAATGTTCATGTAGGGATGTTTTAATAAACATCCTCTTAGGGTTTAACAAAGGATAAAAAAATGGCTAATGAAGGTTATGAAAAAATTCCTCGTCTTTCAAATGATGGAATTAAACAAGATGAATTAGATGATTTATTTAACGATATTGGTAATCTTGACGATACATCATCTTATAACTCTGATGAGTTAATTTCAGGAATAGAAGAGGTTATTGAAGGTACAGAAACGCCTAAAATAGATTTTGATGATAGTGTACAAGATTTTTTAAGTGAGTTATCTGATTTCTTAGATGAAGATACTGATTATATGTCTGGTTTTGAAGAAGAATATAGCGATTCACCTTCACTAGATGATATTGAGAAAGAAGAAGCACCATCTCTAAATGATATGATAGAGTATGAAGATCCTATAATACAAAATACTTACGAAGTTGATGATGACGAAACAAGCCATTTAAGGAATGAGGCAGCTAATATTGCTCTAGGTTTGATGAATTATGTTGAATATAATGTCGTAACTTTAGAAAATGAACTAGGTATTCTTGGAGAAGCCTTTAATCAACTTTTGGATAAAACTCATGAGCTTGATGAAAAAATATCCAAACTTAGCGAAAAAGTTAATAAAGCAAAAGTAGATGGTACAAGGCAAGCTGTTGAATTTATTCATAGTGAAATAAAATTGATTTCTGATAATCTTGAAGGTGCTATCAAATCTACCGATCCTAACGATAGAGAGATACTTCAAGAAAATGTAGATATACTCAGTGAAAACAAAGGTATTATTGAGGCACAAATAAAAGGTCTAAATGAAATAGGTTCAAATACCACCAAGCTTGAAAGTGATCTTTCTGTTTTAGATATTTCTATTCAAAAACTTCAAAATGCCATGAATACCAATCAAGTATTTTCAGTGTCTAATCTGATTACCAACGAAATAAATCAAGTAATAATACAATCAAGAGATGCACGTAGAGCCGAAGATGAGCAGGATGTTTCATTATTAGAAGAAAACTTAGACTTATTAATGGAAAATAAGTCTGATATAGAAGAAAAATTGTGGGATCTCGATGAGAAAGGAATTGATATATTAGGTTTAAGAGAACAAATTGAGATACTTAATATCAATCTTGAACAATTTAGTCGGAATATAGATGATTCTATTCATCAGATTTCAATATCAGGTAGAGTAAAGCCTAAGATCAATAAAAAATAATATAATGAACACAAAAAAAGCCTTAATAATTGGTGTATCAGGTCAAGACGGATCTTATTTATCTAATTTTTTACTTGAAAAAGGTTATCAAGTCTACGGTACAACCCGTAATCCTGAATCTACATTTACAGGATTAGAAACTCTGGCTATCAAAAAATATGTGGAAATATTAAAGTTACTACCTAATGAGATGGATAATGTCGAATCTATAATTAATACAGTTAAACCAGATGAAATATATAATCTTAGTGGTCAAGGTTCTGTAGGATTATCTTTTGAGCAACCTTTAGAAACTTTTATTAGTATGACTTTAGGTAATCTAAACATTCTTGAATGTATCCGTAAAAGTAGTTTTAAAACAAAATTTTTTAATGCTAGTTCTGGTGAGATTTTTGGAAATAATAATCAAAGTATTGTCAATGAAAATACTAACATAAATCCTAAAAACCCTTATGCTGTAGCCAAAGCATCATCTCATTTGATGGTTTCTTCATATCGTGAAAGTTATGATATGTTTGCTTGTAATGGTATTTTATTTAATCATGAATCTCCATTAAGAACTGAAACATTTGTTGCCAGAAAAATAACAGCCTCAGTAGCGAGAATAAAATTAGGTTTGCAAGATAAATTATCTTTAGGTAGACTAGATATAATTAGAGATTGGGGCTTTGCTGGTGATTATGTAGAAGCAATGTGGGTTATGTTACAACAAGATAAACCACAAGATTTTATTATTTCAACATCCATACCACATTCAGTCAAAGAATTTGTCCAAAAGGCTTTTAATTATGCCGATATTAATCTCAAATGGATTGGTACAGCTCTTGATGAAAAAGCCATTGATTCTGATACAGGAAAAATAATTGTAGAAATAGAACCAAAATTTCTTCGTAAGCTAGAATCAAATTTTAATGTTGGTGACAATTCTAAAATAATAAAAGACTTAGCTTGGTTTCCCAAAAAATCTCTTAATGATATTATCAAAAT
>JACMQJ010000438.1 GCA_014377055.1 Candidatus Sericytochromatia bacterium | reverse complement strand
TTTTTTTCAAGATATTTATCGTTTGTATTTGCTTCAAAAAGAACATTATACTTTTTATCTCTATCGGCTATCAAGTATATTATAATTAGCTTACGCATAGACTCTAGTATTTGTTCAGGTATTTCTATATCTTGATGTAGCAGACCATTTTGATTATTATTCATTTATTTGTGTCTAAAATGTCCAATTAAAAAATTTATATATTGTGTATTTTAACGCATATCTACTTTAATTTTATTGGTTTTGAAAATATATCGAAGAATAGACAATAAGCTTAAGAGTTTTAGAGAACAGAACTAATACTAGATCTATTCTCTACTAATGTATCTATACTACTCTTCTTCCTTGAATTACTCTTAGTATTACAACTATAAGAGCTATTACTAATAATATATGTATAAGCCCTCCTAGTGCGTAACCTGTACCCATACCGAGTATCCACATTATGATTAAAATTATTGCTAAAGTTTCTAACATTTTTATTTCCTTTTTAAAATTTATCTTACTTTGTTAAAAGTAACTAATCGCTTAACTTAATATAAGTATACATTAGATATTAAAAAAATGTAAAGATTCGTACAATGAGGTGTGCACTAAAATTTTATCAGAAAGTTTTTTTAATAAATTAGATACAAAGTTTTATATTACAAATAGAATGAAACGTGTAGGCATGCACTGGTCTAAATAAGGAGCTCAATCTATTATGTCTTTGAGATCTTTGTATTTTAGTGATTATAAAGAATGGGATAATTTTCTCAATAAAAAATGCTCTTAAAATATGAATTTAAAGTCTATAACTCAATCTATAAAATTTTAATGCATTCGTGACCAAAATCACATTGAAAAGTTTTTTTGTAAAAGACTGTAAAACAATATGAAAATATGTTAAGATAATAGTATTATAATTTAAAACTCAAAAGGTTAACAATATCATGGCAATTCAAAATAATAAAGTTGTATATAGTTCTACAAGTGATTTCTTACAATATTTAACTGCACGCACCAAAGAAAAAGAAAAATCAAATGGTAAATTTTCACTAAAAGATGTTAAAAAACGTGAAAGTAATAATTCATCATCAAGATATAACTAATTATTTAAGGTGCTTTTTGAGCTTTTAAATATGCCCCAACCGTATGTACCAGCATAAAGGTAACCCTCAGAATTTATTCCAAGACAATATACTTTATTACTGTTAAGACCTGAATTTATTTTTTCCCATTTATGAATATCACCTTTGGAAACAAAGACACCGCCGTCTGTCCCAATAAACATATCACTATCTTTGTTAAAAATAATTGTCCATACTTTAGGGTTTATTATCTGATTGTCAATAAAAATCCATGATTTACCTTTATTAGTTGAATAAAATAAGCCATTAGATGTACCAGCAAAAATATCTCCAGAATTATTAATTTTTAGAACATTAATATCAGTATTAGTTAAACCATCATTAGATCTAATCCATGTTTTACCATCATCATTAGAAATATAAACTCCTGTATCTGTACCAGCAAAGATATTTCCAGATTGGTCAATTATAATTGAGTCAATAACATGTTTTGTTAAACCAATTTGATTCCATGTACTACCATTATTTTTTGAAATAAAGATTCCATTTCCTAGAGTTCCTGCAAATAAGTAATTTTTGGAATTAATAGCTAATGAATTAACACTTTTGTCTAACAGTGAAGTTTGTGTCCAACTTACTCCATTATCAATTGATCTGAATATACCTTTTTGTTGAGTTCCCGCAAAAATATATTTATCTGGAGTGATCAAAAGTGATTTTATATGCTTATTTGTAAGGCTAGTTTGTGACCAGTAAGATCCATAAGGATTAGAACGAAAAACACCACTAATATAAGTTCCAGCAAAAATATGATCATTTTGACTAATAGCTATAGCATATACAATCTCTTCGTAAGGACCATTTGTTGATTTCCAAAAATTAAGATTATTTTCTAACAAATTGCTGAATCCATGAGCCAAATGCTGCTGAGTTTCTAGTTTGAATATATACTTTACCTGGCCCTGTAAACTTACAGACAAGACCTTCACCTGACGTGAAACTAGAAAACCAACCTTTGGAAGCTTTATCTATTCTATAACTTGTAGTGGTTGGCCAAGCAACAAGATGTGCATTATCAATAGTATACTCTTCACCTGCGGATAAATTAACTTCGTGTATTGCACCAAATGAGCTTAAAACTAATGTCCCTTTCCCACTTACTTTTAGAATAAAAAAACCTTCCCCACTAAGTAAGCCTTGAGATAAGTTTTGCATTTTGGTATTTACTTGAATAGTATCAGAACCAGCTAGAAAACCATCTTTTTGAACATTATACTCAATACTGCCATCTAATTCTATTGAAAAAACGTCTCCTGGAGTTGAAGGAGCAAGTAAAGCATATCCTGAACCCCTATTTGCTGATAAGGTTTGAAAAAAGAATTTTTCTCCAGCCATCATTCTACCAAGACCAGCCATTAGACCACCTTCTAACTTTCCTTCAAGATCGATTGTTGTTGACATAACAACCATTGCGTTAGATTCAGCTTTTACTTTTTCGCCTTGTTGTAAATCAACTCTGATCATAGAGTTAGTTCCAGGATAGACAACTGTAGTTTTCATCGTATTTTCCTCTAATTTATTAAATCATAGACTTGGGAATAATTTTACTCTGAATTATAACAAATTTAGACTCTCAGTCAATTAAGATGAAGATTTTAAAAAATCTGTGTCAATCCTTTAATCAATTAAATCCTTGATCTAGAATGATTTATGATAATAAACACCAGCTGTTGTACCAGTAACATTATTATGCTCTATACCCATAGTAACAACTCCATCATTCCATCTCTTTCTTGGATTAACAATAGTTGCTTCAACTTTAGCTTCGTTGGCGTTTTTATTACCATTTACTTCAACATTTTTTCGATATGAAACCTTAACTTCCATTTCATTATCTCCTTTTAGTTGAAATTTGTCTTTTAATTCAACACCTGTTGCTTTTAAATTGCTTCCAGCACCATATCCTACAATAATACTAGCTTTTAATTCCTTATCTGATGTTAATTTATTTATTGGCAAGCCTATGTTGGCGTGTCCATCAGGTAAGTGCTTTGCTGAAATTAAAGCTGTAGCAATAACTGCTGTACCAAGAGTTGTGTCTGCAACAGTTTTACCTAGAGTATTCCTGAGAGGAGTAACAACACTATCCATAACAGTTTCTTTGGCATAATCTCTAGCCATATCTTTTAAGTATGGTGAATTAACTGATATGTGTGATTTTTCATTATTTATACCTTCATTTCTTGCACTAACAGTTAAGATTGCTTTTTCGCCAGGTCTACCCATTTCAATTTTTGCAGAGTTGAGACCAGATTCAGTTAATCTGATAGGATCATTCTCATGTCCAAATATAGGAGCATTAGGAACAAAACCCTTACTATTAGTCATACTAAGATTATCTGAGTTACTAGAGTTTAAATCGGGTAAGTTAAGATTGAGAGGTTCACGTCTTATATTTTTTAGAGCTTGCTCATTTAAATCTTTTTTTGCAACTTCTGTTATCGTTGAAGATCTACTAACTGATACATCCATAATTAAAATTAACCCTTTTATAAGATTTGATTAAGTATATCTTACAATAATCTTTTTAAAATTAAAAGCTTTTAATAATATTTATGTAAATTAAGCAAGTTTTAGTAGATGAATCATCAAAAATTAAACTAAAAGATTGTTAAATGTCTTTTTTGAAATTTTTTATTTTGTAAACATATCTTTCTACATCTGAAGGTAATTTATTACCTGCTTTTAGAGTACGGTCAACCGCTCCCATACCCATATTATATGATGCTAGTGTGCGATCCTCATCACCATTACAATATTTCATCAATTTTGCTAAATAGCGTGTTGTACCTTTAATATTTTCAACTATATTAAATGGATTGGTTACTCCTACTTCTCTGGCTGTTCCTCTTTTTAATTGACCCAATCCTATAGCACCTGAATGTGACACAACATTTGATCTAAAACTTGATTCTTTAGCCATAAGAGCAAAAACAAGTTTTGGATCAAGAGCATTTTCTTTACTATAAAATTTAACATTAGTAATTATTTTATCGGCTATGAAGCCTTTTATTTTAGGATTATGCGTTAAAATAAAGCTCTTGTAAGTATAATATACTGGATCTTGTTGATTTGTTATTTCTAAAAAATTATTGTCTTGATCCGCTTCATTTTTAAGCTTTTCTAAATCTTGAAAAATATCCTTGCTATATGCACTTTGTTCATTTGTTTGTAAATATGGGTTAATGTCTGATTTAATTATTGTCGCTTTTAAAATAGGGCTAGAAGTTGGTGAATAAGCGTAAGAAAAACTAGGATTTATATAACTTAAGGATGTAGTTACTAGAACAGATAGAGCTAAAAATTTACTATTTATCATAGAAAAACCTCATAAAAAAATAAAAATTATTCATAGAATGTTATTCAGTATAAAAACTGAAAAAGATTACTAAAGCAATCTCGCTATTAATTTATTTAAAGTCTGTTGTGATTTAATATTTCGATTATTTATTTATTTTTTCAGTATATATATAACAGTTAAATAACGGCAGTTGAATGCAATAAATGTTTACATAAAGAAGCATAACTTTGTTAATAAATAATAAGCATAAGTTTTATATAAAAACAAAATAAAATTAATTTAAGTAGTAATTATTGTTATAATGCTTATTTATATTTTTATTATTTCATAATATAAGGGATATTAATGTATTATCAAAGAATGCCTATAGAAATAGAGTCCCCAGAGCAATTAGGTTATGAAAATGTAAAATATAATTTAGCTGAAAGTTCTGTGACTGATTTAAATTATTGTGATTTGGGTATCACTCTTGATGATTTGGTTATATGTTACGGTGATCATCTTGGTAAGCCACAATTAAGAGATTTAATTGCCTCTGAATATGAAGGAATATCAAAAGATAATATTTTATTAACAGTTGGTGCTGCGTCAGCATTATTTATTGTTAATACCTCAATTTTGACTAATAAAGATCATCTAATAGTTATTAGACCTAATTATGGAATAAATATTGAAACACCAAAGCTTATTGGCTGTCAAATTGACTATGTAGATTTATCTTTTGAAAGTAATTTTAGACTTGATATAAATAAAATCTCCTCACTGATTAAATCTAATACAAAGATGATTAGCTTGACTTATCCTCATAATCCTACAGGCGTAGTAATTAATCTTGATGAACTTAATCAGGTCATCAAAATAGCTGAAAATAACAACTGTTATTTACTTTATGATGAAACCTATCGTGATATGGTTTTTGGTGAAAAATTACCTTTAGCTGCTTCATTGTCCAAAAATGTAATTAGTATTTCTTCAATATCCAAAGCTTATGGTCTACCAGGTATCAGGCTTGGTTGGCTTATCTGTCAAGATCAAAAACTATTTAATACTTTTCTTGCTGCCAAAGAGCAAATTTTTATTTGTAACTCGGTTATTGATGAAGAGATAGCATATTTATTTTTAAAAGAAAAAGATAAACATTTCTCAAAAATACTAAAAAACATTAAAAATAATTTTATAATAGTAAAAGACTTTATAAAAAGCCAATCATATTTGGAATGGCAACAACCAGAAGGTGGAGTAGTATGCTTTCCAAGAATAAAGCCTGAATTAAAGATTGATATTGAAGGATTTTATCAGACATTGAATATAAAACATAAAACATTTGTAGGGCCTGGTCATTGGTTTGAAATGGATAAACGTTTCATGCGTATTGGTTATGGGTGGCCTGACAGTGAACAACTTAAGCAAGGTCTAAATAATATATTACTTTCAATAGAAGAAAATATTAAATAAAAATAACAATGAATAAAAAATTACTTATTACTATCTTACTATCATATACATCTTTTTTGTTGCCAGTTG
>JACMQJ010000437.1 GCA_014377055.1 Candidatus Sericytochromatia bacterium | reverse complement strand
CCTTTTACTGTATTTGCTCCTACAGACGCAGCTTTTGCTAAAATACCAAAAGCTACACTTGATAAACTTCTGAAAGACAAAGTAGCATTAAAAAAAGTTTTACTTTATCATGTAGTTGCAGGAAAAGTAACAGCTAAAGATGTAATGAAAATGTCTACAGGAAAAACTGTTGAAGGTGACACTGTAAAAATTACTGTAAAAGGTAAAAAAGTAATGATAAACAATGCTAATGTTACCAAAGCTGACATTAAAACTAGTAATGGTTTAATACATGTAATTGATACTGTTTTAATGCCACCAACTAAATAGAATTTATTTCTATGAATAAAAAGAAGCTAGACTAATATTAGTCTAGCTTCTTTTTATTTGATACTTTTACAAGCTCAGCAACCATAAAATCTTCAAAATACCAGTATTATTTTACATCTCTAAAATTAAAATTTATTCAGAAAAGTAACATAGGATAAAAATAATAAAACAAAAATGTTAGAATGACTAAATTATAAATTTTTTTAGTTTAGGTTTTAAATGAATATTGTTTCGGTAGACAAATTAAGTAAATCACAAGGTAATAAGCAATTATTTAAAAATATCTCTTTTGGTATTGAAGAGAGCCAAAAAATAGCCTTAATTGGTGTTAATGGATGTGGTAAAAGTACTTTACTTAAAATTATTGCTGATAAAGACCATTCTGATAGTGGTGATGTTATTTTAAGAAAAGGTGTCAAGATCAACTTTTTGGAACAAATACCTATTTTTAAGCCTGATGATACTATTATTGAACATATATTTAGTAGTGATAGTCCAAAAGTTCAATTAATAAAAAATTATGAGCTATGCTGTGAAAAAATAAACAAAAATTATACGGAAGAGCTACAAGAAGAGTTGAAAAATTTAACTGAACAGCTTGATAGTCTTGATGCTTGGCATTATGAAAGTGAAATAAAATCTGTCTTATCTGAGCTTGGTCTTAATGATTTTTCAATAAAAATGAATACCTTATCAGGTGGCATGTTAAAAAAAGTAGCTCTTGCACAATCATTAATTGATGATGTAAATCTACTGATACTTGATGAGCCTACCAATCATCTTGATATTGATACTATTCAATGGCTACAAAGTTATTTACAAAAAACCAATAAAGCTATTTTATTAGTAACACATGATCGTTACTTGGTTGATGATATTTGTACAGATATTTATGAAATAGATCATAATGGTATTTATCAATACAATGGAAATTATTCATATTATATTGAAAAGAAAGCAGAGCTTGAAAATAGCTTTTTGCAAGAAGAACAACGTATAAAATCAGTTCTTCGTGTAGAGCTTGAATGGCTCAAACGTGGTGCTAAAGCTAGAAGTACTAAGCAAAAAGCACGTATTGATAGAGCAAACACCATGATTAATCGTGAAAAATATAAAGCTGATGAAGAAATAGAATTAAGTATATCGGGGCGTAGATTAGGAAAAAAGATTTTGGAAGTAGAAAATATTTCTAAATCTTACAGTGGTAAATCAGTAATTAATGATTTTTCATACAAATTTAAAAGTCAAGAAAGAATCGGAATCGTTGGAGCAAATGGATCAGGAAAAACTACTTTTCTAAAGCTTGTTACAGGAAATGAGACACCAGATAAGGGTAAAGTTGATATAGGTATTAATACATTTTTTGGCTTCTTTGATCAATACAGTACAGCTTTAGAGCTAGATATGACTGTTATTGACTATGTCAAAGAGTCTGCTCTTTTTATTAAGCTTAACAATGGTAAGACAATTTCAGCGAGTCAGATGTTAGAAACATTTTTATTTCCTACAGCAATTCACTATACAACTGTTGGCAAATTATCTGGTGGTGAAAAAAGAAGACTATTCTTACTTCATGTATTAATGAAAAATCCTAATTTTTTGATTCTTGATGAGCCAACCAATGATCTTGATATAAAAACATTATCTGTACTTGAGGATTTTTTAAATGATTTTCCAGGATGTTTAATTGTAGTTTCACATGATCGATATTTTATGGATAGAGTTGTTGATTATTTATTTGTTTTTGATGGACAAGGAGAAATAAAACAATTACCTGGTAACTATTCTGATTATCTTGAAGAAAAAAGAGAATTAGAAGAAACACTCAAATTGAGTATTCAAAAAGAAGTTTATGCCAAGTCTAAACCTGTAGAGAAGAAAAAATTAAGCTTTAAAGAAAAATATGAGCTAGAAAATATTGAGAAAGAAATTGATAAGTTAGAAAAAGAAAAGATAGAACTTGATAATAATTTTAGTTCTGGAGATTCAAGTTTTGATAAT
>JACMQJ010000436.1 GCA_014377055.1 Candidatus Sericytochromatia bacterium | reverse complement strand
TAAATTAAATAGTTTCTATAAAAAACTAAAAATTAATGTCCTGCAGCAATAGCTAATTTTTTAGCTTTATTTTTTTTGTAATAATGTCTAGCTACTAATGCACCACCAACTAGTAAAGCAGCGTTACGTAATTTATGACTTTTTTTCTTAACTACAGGTGCATTTGCAACAGCAGTACCCGCTGGAGCATTAGCCGCATTTGCAGCAGCTAATTTTTTAGCTTTATTTTTTTTGTAATAATGTCTAGCTACCAATGCACCACCAACTAGTAAAGCAGCATTACGTAACTTATGACTTTTTTTCTTAACTACAGGTGCAGTTTTTGTTGTTGTATTGGTTGTTGTTACAGCTGTTTCTGCTGGAGTAACAGCTGTTTCTGCTAAAACGTCCAAACTTAAAGACATTATCATAATAGAACAAGCTAAAATTGTCGAAATCATTTTTTTGTTAATCATTAAAAGATTTTCCTTTCATAATGTTTAAATAAAACAAATAGAATTTACCTTAGAAGTATATTGTAATTAGAGTTATTTTACAAATATGAATTACAAATATAATTTATATTTGCTTTAAACTGACATAGATCACAAAAATAACTTGACTTTTGATTATAATATAATTAAAAAAGTTCATTATTTTTATAAAAATATTATATGTGTGATGAAAAAATTATCAGTTCATCTATTTTATCATTAATTTTGAATTGGTGAATAGGTTAAGCAAGGAGAATTAAAAATTTAATTTATGCCTAATAAACTTCAAATTTTTATAATATTAATGGTTTTTGTAATAACTCTACTAATTACTATTTTTACAACTTTCTTTATTGTTAAGAAAAAAAGAAAAAGTATCGAAAGTAATAATCAATCAACAGATCTTGTTCCTGTAAAAATAAAAGTTGAAGGTTTGACAAAATTTCAAAGAAAAAAAACATCTGGTGAATTATATGAAGAAGAGATCAAATCAATAATTAATGGGAAAAATAACTCAAGTCACATACCCGATTTTGCAAAAAATAAGAATGATCAAGGTGTAGAGGCTTTTAACAAAGGTGAAACTGATAAAGCTATTTCATTATATGATGAGGCTATAAAGATAACGCCAAACTTTCATTTAGCAATATATAATCTTGGAAATGCTTATTTTTCAGTAGAGGAATATCAAAAAGCAATAAATAATTATGAAAAAGTAATTATGCTTGACCCAAAAGATCAGTTTGCTTATTATAATCTTGCTTCTTCATATTCAAAGTTAGGAGATCTTAATAACGCAAATGTTTATTATCAAAAAGCTCTGGAAATATCACCTAATGATTATACAAATCATTATAATCTAGCAAAATCTTATGAAAGTCTAAAAAATTATACTTTAGCGATAGAAGAGTATCAAAAAGCTATTAATTTAAAACCAGATTATGCTAATGCTCATTATAATCTTGCTGAAATGCTAAAAATAAAAGAAAAAAATAAACAAGCAATTCAAGAATATGAATTATATTTAAAATATAATCCTTCAGCTGAAGACGAAATGGATGTAAAAAGAATAATTGTTTCATTAATGATGAAATAATAAGACACAAATAAAAAATTTGCTTTAATTATAGTAAAATTATTTTTGATAAGATAAATATTTTCACATAAATAGTGGACTAAAATAATGATTAAAGAAATAGAGCTAAAACTAGCCCCAAATGATGCTTATAATGAGCCATTAATAAAATCTCTGTGTGCAAAAAAGCTACACATCAGCGAAGAAAACATAACTGAAATAATTAAATTAAAACGTTCAGTAGATGCCAGAAAAGAACCAAAAATAATTCTTAAACTAGCTATTTATATTAATGAATCATTTAAACCTGAAATAGAAATAAAATCTAATTATAAAAGTGTCAATCCAGATAAAAAAATATTAATAGTTGGTGCTGGACCAGCAGGATATTTTGCCGCCTTAGAGTTAATTGAGCTTGGTATTAAACCAATTATTTTTGAACGTGGCAAAGATGTTCAATCCAGAAGAGTTGACTTAAGACAAATTCAACAATTTGGAGTTGTTAATTCTCATTCAAATTATTGTTTTGGAGAAGGTGGTGCAGGAACTTATTCAGATGGTAAATTGTATACTAGAGCAACCAAAAGAGGCGATATAAAAAAGATTCTAAAAATATTAGTTGAGCATGGTGCTAAGACAGACATTTTAATTGATTCACATCCACATATAGGCTCAAATGTCTTACCTGTAGTAGTAAAAAATATTAGAGAAACTATTCTTAATTTTGGTGGTGAAATACATTTTAATTCTCATGTAACTGATTTTATTATCAAAGATGATAATATTTTAGGATTAGTAGTTAATGATAGTCAGGAGCATTTTGGCGATTCTGTAATATTGGCTACAGGACATTCTTCAAGAGATATTTTTTATTTACTAAATAATAAAAAGATAGAAATAGAAAGTAAACCTTTTGCTATTGGAGTTCGTATTGAACATTCCCAAAATTTAATTGATAGTATTCAATACAGGCAAACTATTAGAGAAGAGCATTTACCAGCTTCAAGTTATCAATTAATATCACAAGCAAATGGAAGAGGGGTGTTTTCATTTTGTATGTGCCCAGGAGGCTTTATTGTTCCGTCAGCAACGGCACCAGGTGAAATAGTTGTTAATGGTATGTCACTTTCCAAAAGAGATTCAAAATATGCAAATTCGGGAATAGTGGTCGCTGTTGAAAATGAGGACTTACAAGATTATCATCAATATGGAGCATTAGCAGGATTAGAACTACAAAAATATATTGAGCAAAAAGTATTTATTGCAGGTGGAGGAAGTACTCAACAAGCTCCAGCCCAAAGAATGACAGATTTTA
>JACMQJ010000435.1 GCA_014377055.1 Candidatus Sericytochromatia bacterium | reverse complement strand
CCACTTGTATGTTTGGCAATAGTTACTAATTGATCATTACTTAGATTTTCATTTTTAACCAAGTCAAAAACAATTTTTTTACCCGACTTTTTAATTAAATCGTCCAATTTACTTTCATCCACTTTAGGCATATCAAGAATACCCTTAATAACTTTAGATTTATCAGATTTATCAAGACTTTCTATATTAACTGATACACCTTCGCTATATGCTTGAGAAACTGTTTTTAACAATTCATTCTTTTCATCTTTACTACCTTTGTCTTTAACAAATTTAGTTAGATCATTTAATTCATATCTGTTAAGCTGACCTAATGTCTGTTTAGAGACATCTCCATACATAATGCCTCTTGCCATAGTCAAAGCAGCTTCTTTTTCACTACCAATACGATCATCACCTATAGAAAATTGCATCCCTTTGACATAATTACCTGTGTCTATATTAAAGTTACTAAAGTTTGCTGGTGTTGTTTCTTTTTTAAGTGAAGGTAAATTTTTATCTTTAATATCACCATCTACATTAGCACTTTTACTTAGATTATCATAAATTGTTTTGGCAATACCAACATTAAACTTTTCAGAGTCATTCATTTTGTCAAATTTAACATCTTTAGTTAATACTTTTATGGCTCTAGTTTGATCATCTACAGACATTTTACTCATAGTATCTGGTAATAAACCTTGTTTGGCAATAAGTTGGAAAAGTCCTTTAGTTCCTTCTGAATTTTCTGCATTCCAAAAGCCATTACCTATCACATCATGTAAACCTGTAAGTGTAGTAGGTGTATTTGCTTTAGCTTTTTCTTTAAGCTTTGCAACTTCTGAATGACCATCAATCGCTGTACTTAATTTATTTTTAAAATCTCCAGCAGGTAATTCACCAAGAGATTTGACAGCACTAGCTCCATCTTCTGGTGTCCAATCTTTTTTGGCTATCAGAGTAGTAATACCAGTTATTTTGGACCCTACATCGTCAAGTTGTTTATTGGCTTGTTGTTTTAGTTCATTTATGTCATTACTATCTTTAACGGCTGGATACTTTGCTAAAGTAGCATCTATTTGTTTTTTGCCTTCTTGGATTTTACCTGTATCACCAGTTGTTAATCCAGAGCTAATTGACTTACTTAAAACATCATTAAGTTCGCCAACAAGTTGTTGCTTTTGTCCCAAAATATTTTGTTGGTCAATATTACCTTGTAGTGAGCTAATTGCTGAGTCTAATCTTCCTTGTGCCTGTGTATTCATATCGGATACTTGAGGTAAGCTTTTTGATGAATCTGACAATTGATTAAATTGGTCATGTAAATTTGTTTTGGCATTAACAAGTGATTGCATATTTTTGGGATCAGCACTGCTTAAAATTGTGTTTACTTGTGCAAAATATCCTTGTGCTTCACCTTTTGACGCAAGATAGCTTTGAACAGCACCAATTCTTTGATCAAGAACTTGTGACATTTTACTAACTTCTGGATCGTTACCTAGTACACCGATCAAAGATTTTAATTGTGTAAGTTTTTCAATACTTTCTGATTCATTTATTTGTGAAGCTACGTGAGTTTTGGCTCTAAAATATGTCTCTGGTCCAAATTTATCATCTTGTTTTGCACCCACAGTTTGTTGCATCTGTTTAACGGATCCAGCACCAAAAGCATTAAAAATAACATCTGATTTACCTTTTGATAAAACAGGTGCTTTGGTTGAATGTCCTGGCTTTTCACCAAAAGCAGTTTCAAAAGCGGTATTAACTTGTTTGTTGTATCCCGTCCAATTGAGAAGTACTGCTGTTTTTGGTAAATTAGGATTAGCTATATCTACAGAAAAGTTTAGACCACCCGAAAGACCTTTACCTTCTTGTGCAGGTGCAGATTTGGCTGTTACATCTGGAGTTTCAGCCTGTTCAGCTGTTGGAGAATTTGTTGTTTCAACAGGAGGTGTATCATCAACGGATTGAGGATTATTTGCGGCTTCCTTTGCTTGATCTGGCGTTGGTATTTCTTCAGGTTTGGCGACAGTTTGAGCAACTTGTTTTTCGCCAAAATTAATGGCATCAACTGGAACAGTTCCTTTGGTGGCTATACCATTTTTTTTGAGCTCAGAATTAAGAGTAGACAAAAATTTTGCTTCATCGTCATCAAGTTCTTCATCTTTACCATTTGGAGCAGCTGCTTTTAATAACTCTTTGTAATCATCAGCTGATACACTTTTGTCCTTTGTGACTTTACTCCATGTATCTTGTAAACTACTTGGTACTTGCATATATAACTCCTCAGAAAATCCTTAATTTTTATTTATTTGTGATTTATAAGTTAAATAATATTGTAACTTTTAACTAAAAACACACATATTTTTATTTTTAAATACATTATCATTATCCTAATATATTAAATTTTCTTGCTATCAACTTAATAAAAAAATAACTATTTATTAAATTAATTTTAGTTTATTAGGATAATAAATTTTTTAGGGGAAGCGTGGATAATCTTCAAATCTTGGTTCTCTCTTTTCTATAAAAGCATTTTTACCTTCTTTTGCTTCTTCAGATAAATAATATAAAAGAGTTGCATTCCCTGCCAATTCTTGAATACCTGCTTGACCATCTAACTCTGCATTAAAGGATGATTTTAAAAGTCTGAGAGCTGTATGACTCTTTTTAAGTATTTTTTCACACCATTCAATTGTTGTTTCTTCCAATTTGTCTAATGGTACTACTTTATTGACAAGTCCCATATCTAATGCTTCTTGAGCATCATATTGTTCACATAAAAACCATATTTCTCTAGCCTTTTTTTGTCCTACTACACGAGCAAGATAAGATGCCCCAAAACCACCATCAAAACTTCCAACATTTGGACCAGTTTGACCAAATCTAGCATTATCAGCAGCTATACTTAGATCACATACCACATGTAAAACATGACCTCCACCGATTGCCCAACCAGCTACCATGGCAATTACAGGTTTAGGACATGAACGAATTTGTTTTTGTAAATCAAGAACATTTAGTCTTGGTATACCATCTGATCCAACATAGCCACCATTACCTCTAACTCTTTGATCTCCACCACTACAAAAAGCTTTTCCACCTTCACCAGTTAAAATTATTACTCCTATATCCTGATTTTGTCTTGCTAATTCCATAGCTTCCAACATTTCATTAACAGTTAGAGGTGTAAAAGCATTATGGACTTCAGGTCTATTAATACTTATTTTGGCTATACCATGATATTGCTGAAATAAAATTTCTTTATATTCTTTAAGTGTTTGCCACTTTACATTGCTTTGCATAAATTTAATCTCAAATATTTAATTATAACTGTATATACATTCAAAGAACTATAATACCTTAAAATATTAAGGCTCAAAAGAATTTTTATTTTTATTTTAGAAATTAGGAATAAAAAAATCTTATTACTATGTTAACTTTTATTTAAAATTTCTTTTGGTGATTGTCATAATTTATTTTTCATGATATATTTTCACCATAGCTTGGAGGATGTCCGGGTGGTGAGGAAGCCGCCTTGAAAGCGGTCGCTTGTTAAAGGGTTGCAGGTTCGAATCCTGTGTCCTCCGCTTCTAGCTATACCCTTCAAATTTTTCAAAGTAACTTATTTAAGTTTTAGATCTTTATAGATAATTAAATATGAAAAATGTATTTTTTAAAGCCAAGAAGTTTACTCTAAACCTAAAATCAAAGCAACTTATATTAGTTTTCGTTATATTTGTCATTGGTTTAATTGTTTACTTTACAATGGATAAACTAGTTGTGCCAGCAATATTAGTTATTTTGGCACTCGGAACAATAAGTTATTTTTGGCGTTTTTTTAGACCATTAATAGGCGTCTCAATTGTTTCTATCATAACATTTATCGTGATAACGATTTCATTAATGATTCTTGTTCTTTTACTAATTAAATATAATAGCTCTAGTGATATACCTTGGGATATAAACTTATTTGAAATTTTTGGTTTTAATTAATTATACTCAACTAAGATTAGTGTGCAGTTTTTTGCAAAGAGAATTGAAATGTAGCTCAACCCCAACAGAGTTTTAATTTTGCAAACCAATTTTGAACAAGTATACATTCTAATACACCCCCAAATTTACTCTAGCGTTGACTAGAGATTTTTTAACTGATATATTGATAGACAAAACTTATGTTTAATATTAGTGAGAACAAAATGAATTATCAAAATCTTGTCAATACAATTACTAAAGAAGTTTTACATGAATTAAATAAGACTCCATCCAATAATATTTCATTGTCATCTGGCACAGAAATAAATGTTTCAGGAAAGACTATAGTTTTTCTTTTACCAAATGTTGATGTAAATATAGAATCATTTATTAATTTATTGAATGAATTTAAGAAAAAAAACCTAGTCAAAGTTTATATGCCAAAATGGGGCAAAAGCTTTAGTGATAGAAATTTAAAAAATAATAATATTGATGTAACTTATCTTGATTATACCAATATAAATAATAGCAAGCTTATTAATGGAGATATTTTTATTGTTCCAGTTAATAATGATAATATTTTAAGAAAATTAGCGAAGCTTGAAAGAAGTAATGCTTATCTTTCCGCTATTGTTCAGGCTCAAGGCTCAAATAATCAAGTTTATTTGATTCCATCTGGTGATTATCAACTTAACCCTAGATTAAAAATAGAAATAGAAAAAACTAAAGCAAAAATATTCAGTCTCGTAGATTTAAAAAAGAATTTTGCTTCATTATCGGTTCAACAAAATAATAGTGTTGCATCTATTCCAACAGTTCCAACATCTCAAGCTAAAAATATAAGTTCAACCAGTGATTCAAATTGTTATACCTGTACAACTCACGACTGTATAACTAGATGCTTATCAAAAGTAGATACTATTACAAAGGCTGGTATTGATCGAATTGGTGCAACACTTGGTACAACGGATATTCCAATAAATATGGCAAGTTTTATTGATCATACATTATTAAAGCCTGAAGCAACTGAAGCTCAAGTAATTCAATTATGTACAGAAGCAAAAAAATATAACTTTGCCTCGGTTTGTATTAATCCAAATTTTGTTCCATTATCAGCCAAATTATTACAAGGAAGTCCTGTTATGGTCTGTACTGTAATAGGATTTCCTCTTGGTGCTACAACTACTGAAACTAAAGTTTTTGAAACAAAGCAAGCTATAGTCAATGGTGCAAATGAAATTGATATGGTTATTAATGTTGGTGAGCTAAAAAGTAAAGAATATAATAAAGTTGAAGAAGATATAAGAGCTGTTGTTAATGCTTGCGGTGGTAAAACTTTAAAAGTAATACTAGAAACAGCATTATTAAATGATGAAGAAAAAATTAAAGCTTGTGAGCTTTCTGTAAAAGCGGGAGCAAGTTTTGTAAAAACATCTACAGGTTTTGGACCAAGCGGAGCAACCGAGGAAGACATTGCTCTAATGAGACGTGTTGTTGGCCCTAATCTCGGAGTCAAGGCATCTGGTGGTATTAGAGATACTGAAACAACACTAAAAATGCTAAAAGCAGGTGCAACAAGAATTGGAGCAAGTGCTAGTATTGCTATTGTTAACAATGATGCTCCTAAGCCAGACAAAAACTCTAAATATTAACTGCCATTACAAATATTTAATTCTTATAATCCGTAAAAGATTTAGCAATTAGTGCTTGAAAGCCTAAATATCCGTACATTATTAATAGTGTAACTTTTTTAATAAATATAATATTAGTTTTCTCTGATATAATTCATCCTGATATTTAAAATTATGGTAAGTTTATAGTGTTTGATCCCAGCTCAGTTAAAAAATTTCGTTTTGTTTCTTATGAATTTGACGAGATTAGTTGTACTGCAAAACTAAATTATGCTTTTGATGATAATTACTATTTTACAGAAGAGATTATCTTTAATAACCTCAATTTAAAATTAGATGACGAACAAAGAAAAGCTTTAGATAATTGCTTAAAATATTTACATCTTGTTGCTGGTTCAAGTTATTATAAGGCAGCTATACCACCAGAAATAGTAATTGAAAATCAAGAAATTGATCAAGAAACAGCTCTATTTATGGAAAAATTATATTTAAATGGATTAGGTGAATTTGCTTATCGAAATGGTTTTGACCTTAGAGAAAAAATAAAATTCCCTTTTTCAAAAGATATAAAAGTAAAACCATCAAATATTACCCTAATTAGAAGAAGCTCTGTCCCTGTTGGGGGAGGTAAAGACTCAGTAGTTACTATAGAGGCTATGATAGAATCCAGCGAACCAATAGTCTTATTTTCAGTTGGTAACCCACGAGCTATTAAAGAAGTTTGTCAAGTCGCTGAAATACAACATATCGTAGTGACTCGTAAGCTTTCACCTCTTTTATTTGAATTAAATTCACAAGGTGCATTAAATGGACATGTTCCTATTTCAGCAATTATTGCTTTTATTTTAGTATCTTCATCTGTTCTATATGGTTTTGATAAAGTTGCCATGTCAAATGAACGGTCTGCTAGTGTAGGTAACTTTATTAAAGATGGTTTTGAAGTCAATCATCAATATAGTAAAGGCTTAGAATTTGAAAAAGATGTTTCTGATTTTTTTCAAAGCCATGTTTTAGCTAATTTTAACTATTTATCTTTTTTAAGACCTCTTTCTGAATTATCTATTGCAAAATTATTTAGCAAAGCAAAAAAATACCATAGCGTTTTTACTAGTTGTAATGCCGCTTTTAAAATTAATGAAGCACAAAGAACTGAGAGATGGTGCTTACATTGTGATAAGTGTCGTTTTGTTTTTCTTTCACTTGCGCCATTTTTAACAAAAGATGAAATGATGAAAATATTCACAAAAAACTTATTAAATGAAGAAAGACAAATCAAAGGTTATGAAGAATTAATAGGAATTTCTGGTCATAAACCTTTTGAATGTGTTGGAGAAGTTGAAGAGTCAGTAGCAGCCTTTGTTATGCTATCAAATAAACCTGAATGGAAAGATGACTTAATGGTAAAAATGTTTATAGAAATAGCTTTACCAAAAATAGATAATGTTGAACAAATAATAAAAAATACTTTTACATATTCAAGTGATCATAGACTAGACAAAAATTACGAGGAGATACTACATGCGTATTCAGGAACTTAAAGATAAAAAAGTAGCTATTTGGGGGTTAGGATCTGAAGGATGGTCAACCTTAAAAACTATACGCAAAAAATTTCCAGCTCTACCAATTACAGTTTTAAATGATGCGGCTTTTTCTCCTGAGATGGAAATGATGTTAACCCATGATCCTTTTATGAGTTTGATCAGTTCGGAGCAAGTTAAGTTATCACTAAAAGACTTCGATATCATTATAAAATCGCCTGGTATTAGTGCTTATCGTCCCGAAATACAAGAAGCAAAATCTCATGGTGTGATATTTATATCAGCGACTCATCTTTGGTTTCAAGAACATCAAAATGATAAAACTGTCTGTATAACAGGTACAAAAGGAAAAAGTACAACTTCAAGTTTGATTACTCATCTTTTAAGAAATGCCAATAAAAGAGTAACATTAGGAGGTAATATTGGTACTCCTATGTTAGATATGCTTGATGTAGAGCCTAATCCTGACGTTTGGGTAATGGAATTATCAAGTTATCAAATTAGTGATTTTTCAGGATCACCAAGTATTGCTTTACTTCTTAATCTTTTCCCTGAGCATCTTGACTGGCATCTAAATGAACAAAATTATTATAATGACAAATTAAAAATATTTGCTAATCAAAAAGAAGACAGTATTGCAATACTAAATAAGCTTGATGAAAATACAGCTAAAATAGCTCTTAATATCAAAAATATTACTTATTTTAACGATGAAATTGGTTTTCATGTTAAGGATAATTGTATCTATAGAAAAGAAGAAAAAATATTTTTAGGCTCTAATATGACTATTCCTGGTAATCATAACCTTTCAAATGCTTGTGCAGCTTTAACAGTTGTTGAAAAGTTGGGTATTGATATAAATGTATGTATTGAGGCTTTATCAACATTTAAGGGCTTACCTCATAGATTATATCCTTGGGGAATTATTGAGCAGGTAACATATATTGATGATAGTATCTCTACTACCCCGCAATCAGCTATTGCAGCTCTTGAAACTTATTCAGGAAAAAATATTACTATTCTTTTAGGCGGATTTGATAGAGGACTTAATGTTGATGAATTAGCAAAATATGTAGCTAATAATTCAGTTTTTGCTGTAATTACTATGCCTGATAATGGAAAAAGAATTGCTGAATCAATCAAAAAAGCTATAGAAGCTCCTAATGCTACAAATAAAAATTTAAAATTATTTGAAGTGAGTGATTTATCTGAAGCTGTAAGGATTGCCAAAGAGATTACTCCAAAATCAGGAGTTATAATTCTTTCACCAGGAGCTCCGAGCTATGGACACTTTAAAAATTTTGCTGAAAGAGGAGACACATTTGCAAAATTATCAGGTTTTGACGTAAATTAAATTATTTTGTTTCTTAGCTATAGATTTAATTGAATCTAAAATATATAATTGTTTTGTACTAATCTTATACATGAAAGGAACTATTCAAAAATGACCAGACGCTTACAACTTCGTATTATGGGTACATTTGTACTTCTCTTATTATTATTTGTTGGTTTTTTTGTTTATGACAAGCTCATAAATTCGGCTGATCTACTACCATCAAAAAATGAATTAGTAAAAAGCTTAACTTATTCTAAATCAGATAAATTGGCAATATTTGAAATTCGTTGGAAAAAAACCATGAAAATTGCTTCTGTAAAAGACATAAATAATTATTATATAGAGCATGTAGTACCAGTAAAAGGTAAATGGATGGCAGCTATGAATGGTAAAAAATGTACTCTTGATTTTGCACAACATGTTCCTGATATTCGTGATCCCGAAAAAAAGACAAAAGTTACACAACTAACAGTTAGAATAGATCCTAAAGAATCTGTTGACGATTATTACAGAGTCAGAGTTCGTAATGTTGTTGACAAAGAAAATAATAGACTTGACCATGTAGAGTATGGTGTTACTCAAGTTTCTGGTTTTGCTAATTTTGCTAAAAAATAGATCAAATATTTAACTTGTTAATAGATAGGCTCTTTTTAGAGCCTTTTAAAATCAGAAATATTAGATTATTAGACTTTAACTATATTATAATGTCTTCAACATTATCAATATCAAAAATATTATCAGCTATATAATCAAGCATAGAAATATCAGTACATAAATCTATTTTATCTTCTATTTTTTTAGGTAAATTCTTAAACTTTTTATTTAGAAGCTTCTTTATATAAGATTTTGCTTTCTCAAGTTTGCCTTCAATTTTTCCTTTTGCAATACCAATATCTTCTTGTATTTTTAGAACAACTTTTCTACCTTCATCATTTTTCATCATTGTGCGTTCTTCATTGGTTAAATTATCATCATCTATTAGCTCAGTGGCTTTTTTTATTCCTTCATTATTTGTATTGACATGTGGATGCTCTGGTGGAGTATACCTTAAAAGTTCTATATTAAAATGTGAAACTAAGAAGATAAAAGTAATCTTTTTAAAGCATGATTTATTGGATGTTGATTATAAATCCTCTTTTTTGTTACATGTGTATATATCTCTGTTATTTTACTTGAACTATGACCTAATAGATATTGGATATATCTTAAGTCAGTAAATCTTTCTAAGAGATGTTCCGTAAACCTATGTCTTAGTGTATGTGGAATTACATCTTTTTTTAAAAGGAATATTAGCCTGATACGGAAAGCTATTTCTTTTTAGGATTAAGTCAAAAAAAATTTTAATTTTTATACTTTCTGTGATTAATAAACCTGTTAAATTTCTAATTCATGTTAAGAATAGAGCAAATAACCTCATAAAAATAATTGAAGGATGTTAATCTAATTATTAGTTAAATTTAAAGTTTGAGACAAATAAAATGACTCGAGTAAAAGTAGGTCAAAGTAACCTTTTGACTGTTATTAAAGAAAGTAGTTTAGGTTATTTTTTTGATGGTGGTGAAGATGGAAATATATTAATGCCAAACCGTCATAAACCTGACCATGAACTAGCAGTTGGTGATAATGTTGATGTCTTTGTTTTCCATGATTCAGAAGAACGTTTAACTGCAACTGTTAAATTTCCTGTTGCCCAAATTGGAGAAATTGTATTTTTGAAAGTTATTGATAAAAGTAGGTTTGGAGCATATTTAGAATGGGGCTTAAGCAAAGACCTTTTTGTACCTGAATCGGAACAATATGACCCTATGGAACTTGGAGCTTCTTATTTTGTTCGTATTTTATTAGATAATCATGGACGTATAATGGGCTCAAGTTATTTCAGTGAAGATATTGAAGAATATAATAAGGAAACTTTTAGTTTAAAACAAGAAGTTATGGCTTTGATTATCAGAGACACTGAAATGGGCTGGAAAGCAATCATTAATAATACTCATTGGGGAATAATTTTTCATAATGAAACCTTCAAAAAAATTAATATTGGACAAGTTGTAAAAGCTTATGTAAAAAATATTCGTGAAGATGATAAAATTGATTTAAGTTTAGTTCCCATAGGCTTTAACCCTGATCATATAAGTGACTTAGGAAAACAGATTCTTGATAAAATTGATTTTAATAAGGGTTTTCTTCCGATTACTGATAAAAGCTCACCAGAGGAAATACATCAAGCGTTTGAAGTAAGTAAAAAAAGTTTTAAACAGGCAGTTGGTTTTTTATATCGTGAGAGAATGATTATTATTCAAAAAGATGGACTTCGCAGGTCTTAACATCAGTAAATTTTATAGTATTAAATACCTTTTATTTCTAATTTGCTACTAATAAGACTAAAAAAAT
>JACMQJ010000434.1 GCA_014377055.1 Candidatus Sericytochromatia bacterium | reverse complement strand
AATATAACCAAGTTTATTTGTTCCTGATGTTATTTCCAAACCGATTGGATTCTTAGGTAAATTAAAAAGATCAATACCTCTTCTTTTACTTTCTTTATCTGATAAATCTTTCATTTGAGCATAAGTTATTTTAAAAATATCAGTAGGTATTTCATCATTTTTTATTAGTTTAAAATTTAAATCTGATGAGTTTGATGAAAATATTTGAACTGGTTGTATCACACTAGAATTGTTAACAACAGTTTCTTGAGAACATGAAAAAGTCAATATTAATAAACCCAATGAAACTATTTTATTTAAACTTTTATTCATCATTTATCCTTCTTATATATTTTAAGATTTGATAATTATACAAGACAATACTTATACAAGATATAGTAATTATCGATACTAAATAACTAAAATATTCATCATATTCCTAATACGTATTAGGAATATGATGAATATTTTCAATAGCAGGATAAAGGTTTAATAAATATTCTGATAAAGATTTATGGTTAACATAAAGCACATCAAATGTATTTTCATTTATTTTATATAATTTATTAACTTCCGATATTTCTCTATTTATAGACCATTTACCATCACCTATTTTAAAATAAGGTGGGTTTTGAAATGAATACAATTTAATTTTTGACTTTTTTATCAAATCAGCTAAATTTTTGTCCACATTAGATATTAATGAAATGTCTGTATTTTGCTGTTTCAAATCTTCTATTAATTTAAGAAGATAATATTTTTCTTTAGAGCAATTTTCAAATACGAGATAAGCAATAAGTATTTTAGATTTTTGCTCTTTATCAATATTTTTTTTTATGTTGGCTGGTAAATTATTTTCAAATTTTTTAACAAATATAATTCTATTTGATTCCCAAGCCTCATTAATTATACCAAGGGACTTATGATTTATTCTTATAGATGTTATAACGCCTATTTTTACACCTTTTATAAAGTTTTCAAAACAAAAAGTAACATCATAAAAATGAAACCCTGCAACTGTTTCGTTAAAATAAGTTTTAATCTTATTTTTATCAATCACAAAAAAAACACCATCTACGATAATAACTTCTTCTATATCTTGACCTAGATCAGATGAATATTTTGATAGCCAAGTTTTACCTTCATAAGTATGTGCTACTATACCATATAGCTTTTTAGTATTCTCCCACCATTTACCGCTAGAGGGGACATTTTTAGAGCCAGCAACACCTATTATTCCATACTCGGGGTTTGTATTAAATTGCTCTAATAATTTATAACCCCAATTTTCTGTTTCAATTTTTAAGTCATCATGACAAAAAACAACAATATTATTTTTAGATTGTTTTAAGCCTATATTGTAAGATTTACTTAACGATTCACCATTATTTACTATTTCGATTATTTCAATATTTTTATCTAATCCAGAAGATTTTATTAAATGTTCTTGATGTAATGAATTAGTTTTTCTGGTGCAATAAACGACAGTAATCATTTTTTAATAAATAAGAATAAAGTATTATTTAATTTTAGCAAAATTTCTAATAAACTGTAATAATTTTATTATAGATAAATATCTCTATAGAGTAGAATGTATGATAAATATTAGTTGATTTTAACATTATAGGAATTTATTAATGAAAGTATTTTTGAATGTTGGTGGTGGTAGTAAAACAACATCAATACCTAATCACTATTTAGGATGGAGACATGACCTTCTTGATATAGATCCACAGGTAAAACCTGATATTTTATGTGATGGTAGAGAGATAAATAAGCTTAGATCGGAAAGTTATAACTCAGTCTATTGTTCTCATAATCTTGAGCATTACTATGATCATGATACTTACAAAGTTGTTAAAGGTTTTTTGCATGTCCTAAAAAAAGATGGCTTTATAAATATAATTGTTCCCAACATATTTCAAGCCGTGAATTATGCTATATCAAATAACTTAGATATAGATGATTCTCTTGGTAATATCTCATTCAAAGATGTAATTTATGGTTATGGTAAGCAAATAGAAACAAGTAATAATGATTTTTATGCACATAAGACAGGATTTACTGCAAAATCTTTAAAAAAACTAGTTTTAGAATGTGGATTCATGTATCCAGTTACTTCTTATGGTCTTCTAGAAATAAAAATATACGCTTTTAAACAAAAACCATCCGAAGAATTAAAAATTATGCTTAATCTTAAGGATGATGATTTTTAAAAAACTACTTATATTTTTGCATTGGATGCCTAATATCCAAGGCTTTTGTACTTTCTAATTGTGGTTTTATGGCTAATAACTCGTTTTTTGTCACTACAAAATCACGCCTATTAAAATCAACCATAGAATAAATACCAGAATCCATTCTAATGGCATCGACAGGACATGCCTCAACACACATACCACAAAAAACACATTCTAATAAATCTATATCAAATCTATTCGGATACTTTTCTATTGCATTATTAGATGTTTCGGCTGCTTCGATGTGAATACAATCAGCAGGGCAAGCAGTTGCACACATCATACAGGCTACACATTTTGGGTCACCATTTTCTCTTTGTGTTAGACGATGCTTACCTCTATAACCTTCAGGTATTCCTTTTTCTTGATTTGGATAATCAATTACAGGTAATTTACTAAGGTCAAACATATTTTTGAACATGTGACCAATAGTAACACCAAGACCTTTCATGATCTCAATAATATATATATCTTCTTTTAATTCACTAACATCTCTTGAAACTTTTATCATCTTTTACCCCAAAAATAGTATTACAGCACCAGTTACAAATATATTCAATAAAGCTAAAGGTAGGAGTGATTTCCAACCCAAATTCATTAATTGATCATATCTAAATCTTGGTAATGTCCATCTTACCCATACAAATACCCAACACATAAGGAATACTTTTATAACAAATGATGCGACTTGTGCCAATAAGGTAAAAACAGGCGGTAGCCAAGTTGGCAAATCAATATAACTCATTAATACAAGTACTACTAACATAATTATACTAGCAATTCCAGTTATTACAGAAAAAATTAATCCTTCATAATCTCTTGAGTCTTTCCAACGATTTTTATGTACTTTATGATAAGTATAGAGATTGGTACAGATATAAAAACTGATCAAGCTAGCTAAAACTAAAGATATTTGTATTATTGGCTTGGCATAGTTAGTTAATAATTCGGTAGTCAAAAAAGGGATTTGCCAACCACCAAAAAATAATGTAACAATAAATCCTGAAGAAACAACCATAGATATGTATTCAGCCATAAAGAAAAGACCAAATTTCATACTACTATATTCAGTGTGAAATCCACCAACAAGCTCTGACTCACCCTCAGCCAAGTCAAAAGGATTACGATTAGTTTCGGCAAAAGCACAAATAATAAATATCATTGCTGCAACAGGTTGTAAAAATACATTCCATCTTGGTAAAAAGCCCCAAAGTAATTCACCTTGTCTTTGAACCATATCATTTAAATGAGGTGAGCCATAAATCATCATCAAGCCTATAACGGAGAGTCCCATAGGTATTTCATAACTAATCATTTGTGCTGACGCTCTGATACCACCAAGCAAAGGAAATTTACTATTAGATGACCAACCAGCCAAGACAACTGAATAAACCGATAATGATACTATAGCAAAAAAGTATAATAGACCTGCATCAATATTAAGTACTTGCATGTGAACAAGTTTTCCGCCTATTTTTAGATTATCAGCAAAAGGTATAACTGCAAATGTTGATAAGCTAACAAATCCTGCTATAAAAGGAGCAAGGTAAAAATAAAACTTATGAACTGTGCCAGGAGTGACATCTTCCTTAAAAAATATTTTTACTGCATCAGCAATAATTTGAATCAAACCACCTAAACGTAAAAATCCAATTGAGGTTCGATTTGGACCAATTCTATCTTGAATAAGAGCAGCCCCTTTTCTTTCTAACCAAATAAGAACAGGAACCATTGTCAGACAAAAAACAATTACAAAAATAGCTCTGGCAAAAATAATTCCAAAATCCAATAAATCCATCAAAAATTACCCTATATAAAACATAAACACTTGTATAATAAATTTTTAGTATATCTAACTATACTAAGACCTGACTTATCAAGCCTCGACAATAAAATTAAAATAATAAATTAAAATTTAATTACTCTTCCTGTAAGCTTTCCAAAATTTCTTGAGCTTCTAAAGCGTCTGCTCTTAGAGCTAAATACTGTTCAATACGATACACTTCTTCACTTCTTACTTCATTGTTTAGTAATAAATCTTTTATTAAACTTGTTGTACCTTTTTCATCAAAAAGTTCTGCAAAAGTAAATATATAATTTCCAAAAACCTTTGTATCAGGAAAATTAACTTTAGCAGGATTTGGAAAAGCATAGTAAGGAAAAATAGAATCTGGACAATTAGTTAATAGCTCTTCTACTCTTCCGTTAGCAAAATCAGTTAGCTCTTGAAAGTTATATAATATATCAATAAAAGTACCCTCATCATCCTCAGATTCTTCAAATTTTAAGGTATTCTTTAGATTAATAACAGGGATTTTCATATTAGCTGAATCAATTAAAGTTGTACTAGCAATAGACTCTGTAAAAATAATATCTGAAGCTCTAAGAATTTGCTCATAATCTTCATCTTTTAAATAACCGAAAAAAAACATTTTTACTTTAGGATTATTCTGTTCAATACTGATTTGAGAAATATTTAAAATTATATTACATTCGATATCAAGATTAGAAATATATTTATATAAGCACTGTAAAAGAACAACATAATGATAATTTAAACCCTTAGTCCTTGACACAAACATCTGTTCCACATCAAGTAGGAGGGTTACTATCTTTGAACCATCATTAACTTTAATATTTTTTCTTAATTTTTCTCTAGCTTCTTCACGATTCAAAAAAGCAAACTGTTCCAAGTTTTTCCAATAAAAAGTTTCTATTTTATTATCTTGCTCATCCATATCAGGTATATAAGGGGGACATGACTTGACTAATGAAAAATCTGATTTAAGTTGTAGTTTTTTATTAGGAGCACTTAAAAGATACGCTGTTTTATTTTTGAATAAAAGGTTGTTATTATTCATAAGAAAAATTATTGGTATATCAACACTAGAAAAATAACTTTTCTTAAAAGCAAGATTTGTATCATCAAATAATAAAAGCTCAAAATTAATGGCAACAATTAAATCAAACTCACAATTTTCAAGATAGTCCAAAAACTGATCTTCATCGAAGTTATCAGTCATAGAGCGAAATTTTACATTTTTTGTTAGATCAAGATAGGTATAGGTATAATTTTCAGACATGATTCGTATATCATGATCTTGACCATTTAGCTGTTTTATAAAATTACGGGTAAAATTTGCTTCTCTAAAAGAGACAGGGCCAATAATTAAAAATAAAATATTCACAAAAACAATTCCTCTTAGTACATTCTCTTCAATTTTTTATAGAACTCATTTTACTGATCAAAAGAAGAAAGCTATAAATTCCTGCAAGCATATTATATCAGTACAAAAGGGTAAAAAAAATAGCTACCGAGTTATCAGTAGCTATTTTTTAACTTTTTACTATTCTTAAGCTGCTTTTGATTTTAAAGTTTCTTTGGCAACACTAACAATATTAGCAAATGCTACAGCATCATTTACAGCTAAATCAGCAAGCATTTTTCTGTCTACAGTTATACTAGCTACATTTAAAGCATTAATTAATTGGCTATATGATATACCATTAATTCTTGCAGCAGCATTGATTCTTGTAATCCAAAGTCTTCTAAATTCACGTTTCTTTTCTCTTCTATGACGATAAGCATAACGTAATGCTTTCATCATCGATTGATTTGCAGAAGTTAAAAGTTTACCAGCACCAGCTCTGTGCCCTTTTACCAACTTTAATATTTTTTTATGTCTCTTCTTAGAGACGTTTCCGCCTTTAACTCTCATTTATATAGTCGCTCCTTAGAATTTTAAATTAACGTAAATACTTTTTGTAAGGAAGTTGTTCAGTTACTCTACTTACATCAGTAGGATGAACATCTGCATTACCCTTAAGTGAACGAATTTGCTTAGATGACTTACCTACTAAAAGATGCTTCTGTCCAGCTTTTCTTCTCACAAGTTTACCTGTAGCTGTTACTTTAAATCTCTTTGCGGCTGACTTTCTTGTCTTCATTTTATTAGACATATATTTTAACCTCCCTTTTTGGGCCCTAATATCATTATTACTTGACGACCTTCCATTTTTGGTGCTCTCTCAACAAGTGCTATTTCCTCTGTTGATTTTGCAAATCTATTAAGAAGATTGACTGCCAAATTTGAATGTTGCTCTTCACGTCCACGCAACTTAACACTCATTTTTACTTTATCACCGTTGTCGATGAATTTCTCAATGCTTTTTACACGAACCTGAAAATCATGTTCACCTATTTTGTAATTTAAGGTTAACTCTTTTATATCCGTAACATGTTGCTTTTTTTTGGCTTCCTTAGTCTTTTTCTCTTGTTCGTATTTATGTCTTCCATAATCCATAATCCTACAAACTGGAGGTACTGCACTTGGAGATACCATTACCAAATCAAGATCCTTCTCTCTGGCTAACGCAAGAGCATCTTTGGTTAACATAATGCCAAGCTGGGATGAATCCGCAGCGATAACCCTTACATCCTTTACACGAATCTGGTCATTTATTAATGCCGCAACTTCTTTACTAATATCCGAGTCCTCCTTATTAAAATATACAAATAAATGCTTAAACAAATAATTGTTCAAGTTTTGTAAGAATATAATTGAATAAGAGAGTTTATTAACACAACAAGTAATTTAGATACTACTCACTAAAGTTAAATATAAATATCATTTTTCAAGTATATTTTTACAAATGGCTTCCTGCTGGTAATATATAACCAAACAAACTCAACTAAGGTTAAAACTATTTTATAGTTTCGGTTAGAGCTACTAACTCTTCTTTCCTTTTCAGGAAGGCGTTGCCATCACGCTTCGATAATTAATTTTACTACTTATTCCAAGTATATGCAATTAGTATTTTGCAATTAAATATCAAGTTAGATTATATATTGTTTAAGAGAACAATATATATTTATTAAGTAAATTTAATATAAAATTCTAAAAAATATTTTTTATTTATTGTGTATGGGTAAAAAGCTTTAATATTTTTTAGATTTCAGTCATAATTACTTTGATCCTTAATTATAACAAATTAAGTTTAGGGTTCTATTTTATGATAATTTTTAACTGAGATATATCAATGGTTATAAACGATGATAAGCTTTTATTTCACTGTAATACATGTGAGCTTTATTTCTATGATAGTGTAGAACAGTTTGCAACTTGCCCTGATTGTAACAAATCTGTTGCACCTTTTAGAAATCTACTAAAAAGACATAGAGAACAATGTCCAACCTGTGAAAAAATATTTGAAGTAGCTAAAAAATCACCTTATGAAAATGCTCATTTTTTGAATTGTGATTCTTGTATGACAGTATTAAAAATTGATTATAGTGATAGTGTTTTACAAAAGCATATTAATAGAGTTGTATCTGATACTTATCTGGGAGATAGCCAAATTAGGGACTATTGGGACGAAGTAGAATACCATCTTAATGATTGTCTATGTGGTGGTCAATTTAATCATAAAAACTGTAAAAAATGCCCTTATTGTCTTTCTGATATTGATTCTATCTCACCTGAATATATGGTCATTAATAATTATCGTCAAAAAGTGTCTGTTCCACTTATTTCTAAACATATCTGGAAAAGCTCAGAGGCTCACCATAACAAAAATATTCTTGATGAAGATAGCCATCACCCTGTACTTAGAAGCTTAATTAATTATATGAAAACCATTAAATATTTTCAAGAACATTATTATGAACGTAAAAAAATATGGGCTGAGTCGATTGAAGAGTTAAAAAGTTATGCCAGGGTAGAAAATTTAATCTCACATTATTTTTTTGCTGAAAATGAGAGCCTACTAGATAATTATTTTATTTTTTCTTTTGAACTATTCCCTGATAATTATCACTTAGTAGCATTACCCAAAATAAAGGATCATATAAATCAAAATTTAATGGATGACAAAAACTTAACTTATTCTTATCTTTTGCAAGGTAAGACAGGTGAAATAGATATACATCAAATATAATATTCTCTAATAACTTTCTGTATCAACTTGAAGAATATGAATAATATTAATTTAATGGGTTTAAAATAGAATATCCCTAATAAACAAAAATAATACCACCAAGTGATAATCCTGCTGATGTCCCGATCAAACATATTTTATCACCACGTTTGGCTCTACCATCACGAAGAGCGTCGTGCAATGCCATAGGTATTGAGGCTGCAATACAATTACCATGATTAGCAAGATTATTAACAAGCTGGGTATCAGTAATACCAAATGTTTGCTTTGCCATATCAATTCCTAACTTGCTGGCTTGATGTGGTATAACCAAAGTTAAATCTTTCATTTCGACTTGTGATTGTACAAATAATTTTTTTAAAAATGTAGGTAATTTATCAAAAGCCATTTCTAAAATAGCTCTACCTTTCATATTAAAAGTAAAATCGTCTGGATTACTGTCTGGATCATTAGGATGAATCGTATTACCTCCACCTTTGACCGAAGTATAAAATGCCCCTCTTGAGTATGTCTCCATCAAAGAACCAATTATCATAGAGCCTTCCTCTGGTGTTGACTTACTAATTATTGCAGCAGCAGCTCCATCACCTAATAAAGTAGCACTTTCTTTTTCATTATAATTTAATGATTTTGAAGATATTTCACTAGTAACTATAGCGACATTTTTATATTTACCAGCTTCTATTAGATAACTAACAACATCAAAGGCTGTAACAAAGCTAAGACAAGTTGAATCTATATCCCAACAAGGAGTTCCTGAGTTTTCTTGATCCATTTCTTTTTGAATAAGACATGAGTTATATGGTATTGGGTGATCAAAAGATCCTGATGCACCAATAATTGCATCTAAGTCTTCATACTTCATATTTGCATCTTTTAGAGCTAATTCTAAAGCTCTAGCACCCATAAATGAACAAGTTTCATTGTTGACAAAATGTCTTTCTTTTACTCCTGAATGTGTGTAAGACCAACCTGCAGTTAGACCCATTTTCTTTTCTAACTCTTCTGAAGTAACAAGGCGTTCAGGAAGATATTTACCCATCCCTGATATTTTTACATGATTGACCATAGCTTTAGATTCCTAGTGTATTTTGATGTAGATTTTTAAAACATTGTTTTAAAATAAGGGCGTGTATGCAATACGCCCCTACATATTTTGATTTATTTTATAAATTATTTTGGGCTATTCTACCTGGCATAAATTTTTGAACTCTAGCATTTTGTGTATCAGAAACATAGATATAACCAGCACTATCTATTGCGATTCCCCATGGTTTATTAAAAGACCCATTAGCTGTACCAAACTGTCCAAATTCAGATAAATAATTGCCTTGAGCATTAAATCTTTGTATTCTATTATTACCCGAATCAACCACGTATATATCACCACTTGCAGCATCAACAGCTATATCAGTTGGATTATTGAAGCTTCCAGGCTCAAGACCACCTAATCTGCCAAATTGGAGTGGTAATCTAACACCATATTTATCATATATTTTTATTACCTGTCCTTGAGCTCCTGATGAATCAACAACATATATATTATCTGCTCCATCGGTTGTTATACCTCTAACACCATCAGATGGTCTATCTTTTAGTAAGTTGTCTAATATAATATTATTGCTTGAATCTAACAAAATAACTCTTGAATTACTTGGGTCTGACACTAGTACGTTACCTTGTGTAGTCACTGCAACATCATAAACATTGCTAAAATCTTTTTTTATTTCACTGACATATTTACCTTCAGGGCCATATTTTTTGACTACACTATGACCAGTGTCAGCAACATAAATATTTCCACCGCCATCAACACCAACTCCAGAGGCATTTTTTAGTAATCTAAAAAGATCGATTGATGACAGATCAGAAGAAAGTAGTCTACTACCAAAGGATAATAATAAACCACCGTCAGAATTTATTTTTTTTATTTCGGCTCTTTCATAATTAAGAATATTACCAATACCAATAATATCGACTACATAAAGTTCACCCGTATTTTTATTAATTCCTAAGCCCAATGGATGTTTAAAACCCTCAAATATTTTTACAAAAGCGTTACTTGAAGCACTTTCATTGCCAAGAATATTAATATCGGCAATGCTTACTGTACTACCAACTTTAATATCAGCAATAATATTTGAGCTAATAGCTTTAGTATAATCTTTCTTGCTTACAGCAAGAACTTGTCTACCTTCTGGCACTCTTGGCAATGTAAATGTACCAGTACCATTAGTCATAACTGATATTTCAGGTCTAACGCCTACTACACTAACTTTTACACCAATAATAGGAGATTTTGTAATAAAATCAATTACTTTACCTGTAACTCCACCAGAAGGAAAGTTTATATTATTAGGATTATTATAAATAATAGAACTGGAAGTGGGATAAGGTGTTGCTATTGGGGCATAAGGATTTGGGTTATTACCACAGGACGAGGCAAATAAAATACTTGCTGATAATAAAGAAAGTACAAATCCACTTCTTATAATCTTTTTATTCATTAGTTATCATCTCTAAAACCTGAAATATTAGGCATAAATAATATATATTACTTATAAGATTTAATTATAGTACTTTTATCAAAAAACTTGATTAAGAACATAATTATTTATTAAAAAAAGCTAAGAAAAGCTAACAGGTTATTGTAAATGATTGATTTTTATTTCAAAATAGATATAAGTATTTTTATGTTTTAGGTAATTAATTTAGATGAATGATGAAAGTAATACCACAAAATCTCTAATGGACGAACTTTCTGATGTTAGTAGTTTACTAGATAAAGCACTCTCCAAAGCAAAATATCTTGAAAATAATATAGTAAAAAGTAGTAGCTCATCAAATAATATATCTTCTGATAGTGATAAATTTGATGAAGAACAAACTAAGGTTAGACCTGCTAATTGGGATGACTTAAAAAATAGAGCCTTATCAGATTCAATGAGCGAAATGGAAGAAGATAGCACTGAGTTTAGCACCGATACGAAAAAAGTCAGACAAGTAAAATCCAAAACAAAAAAACTAAAAAGTAATGATGACTGGGAAGACGACCCTATGTAGCTTACAGATATTTTTATATGCAAAAAATGAATGAACTTTTGTGTATTTTATTTTAAACTAGAAGTCCACACATACTATAATTACTCAGGTTTTTATGGTATATTTAATACACTCTTAATCTTTAAATATATAAAATCTATTGATTATAGAGGCTAGAATGTATACCGTGAAGTAAGTAAATATTTAATTATTTAATAATTCATATTTTAATATAATAGTAATTCAAGTAATTGATTACAATAAAAATTTAAGTTTTGTCAGGTAGGATAGTATGTCTATAGAGTTTAAAACGGAAGAAATAACCATTAATATGGGACCTCATCATCCTAGTACTCATGGTGTTCTTAGACTGATAGTAAAAATTGACGGTGAAGTTGTAACAGATGTTGTGCCTGTTATTGGTTATTTACACCGATCTATTGAAAGATTAGCTCAGGATAGAAATTACTTTATGTATTTTCCTGTAGTTGATAGAGTTGATTATGTTTCAATAATTGCTGCTGAGTTGCCCTTAGCTATAGCTGTAGAAAAAGTTGGTGGTATTGAAGTTCCTGAAAGAGCTGAATATATCAGAGTAATAACAGCTGAATTAACTAGAATAATGAGCCATTTGTTTTGGTTAGGAACATTTATGCTTGATCTTGGAGCAACTACAGTTATTATGTATGCCTTGAGAGAAAGAGAAAGAATAGTCGATCTAATGGAAGAATTAACAGGTCAAAGAATGATGTTTAATTACATCCGATATGGTGGTGTTAATGCCGATTTACCAGAAGGTTGGCTTAATAAAGTAAAGAATTTTTGTGATTATTTCATGAAAATGATTGAAGAATATGAAATATTGATCAATAAAAACCCAATATTTTTATCAAGAGTAAAAGGCATAGGCATTATTTCTAAAGAAACAGCTATTGCTTTTGGTGCTGCAGGGCCTATTTTGAGAGGTTCAGGTATCAAAACTGATGTCAGAAAAGATGAGCCTTACTCAGTTTATGATCGTTTTGATTTTGATATACCCGTAGGAACAACAGGCGATACTTTTGATCGTTATATTGTTCGTATGGAAGAAATGAGGCAATCTGTCAGTATTTTAAGACAGGCAATTGACCAAATACCACCTGGACCATGCTTAAAGAAAAAATTAAGTTTTAGTTTTAAGATACCTGCTGGAGAAGCTTATTGTCAGGTTGAAGCACCAAGAGGAAGTATGGGCGTTTATTTAATTAGTAATGGTACAAATACAGCCTCAAGAGTAAAATATAGAACACCATCATTTTCTAATATGCAAATTTTACCAGAAGTTTTAAGAGGTGCATATTTATCAGATATTATGGCAATATTTGGAAGTTTTGATGTAATTCTACCTGAAGTAGATAGATAGAACAAAATAAGTAGAACTAGGGAGTAGATTTTTAATGGAAGTGTTAGTACAACTGTACACAGCAATATTGAGTTTGATACCTTTTGAACCAGTCCGAAATGCAATTAATATGTTAGTGCCAACTTTGGCAATAGCATCTATGGTTTTGGGAATAGTATTTATACTAATCTGGTGGGAAAGAAGATTAATTGCATTTGTTCAAGCTCGTTTAGGTCCTAATCGTTTAGGTCCTGGAGGTATATTTCAATCGTTTGCTGATGCTCTAAAAGTAATGCTTAAAGAAGATATAGTAACAGCTGATGCTGATGTTATTTTGTTTACGATAGCTCCTATTTTGGTATTTGTACCAGGATTGCTAGTTTATAGCCTTGTTCCTGTTGGTAATGGCATGATTGTCAGTAATGTTAATGTGGCAATATTTTTGTTTTTGGCCATTTCGTCAATCACAACACTTGGTATCTTAATGGCTGGATGGTCATCAAATAACAAATATTCTTTGATGGGTGGTATTAGAGCGGTTGCTCAGGCAATTAGTTATGAAATACCTTTGTTACTCTCAATAGTTGGTGTGATAATGTTAGCTGGATCATTGAGTATGGTTGACATTGTTCAGAGTCAAAATGTTTGGAATATTGTTAGGCAGCCTCTAGGATTTATTATCTTTTTTATCTGTTCGCTTTCAGAAGTAAACAGAATACCTTTTGATTTACCAGAAGCAGAGTCGGAGTTAGTTTCAGGATATAATACAGAGTATAGTGGTTTTAAGTTTGCTATGTTCTTCTTAGCAGAATATATTAATACATTTACACTTGGTGCATTATGTACCACTTTGTTTTTTGGTGGTTGGAGATTTCCTTTTGATAATCTTCTTGGAGATATAGGTCTTCAATTAACAGCTCAACTAGGAATAGTTTGGTTTATTTTAAAGACAATGTTCTTTTTCTCAGTAGTAGTTTGGATAAGAGGGACGTTGCCAAGAGTTAGAACTGATCAGTTAATGGCTTTTGCCTGGAAGTATTTATTACCAGCAGCTTTGCTTAATATATTTGTTACGAGTATCTTTGCAGCTATTGGTTTTGGTGTATTTAGTAGATAATTCGGAGAATTTTAATATATATGCAAAAAGTAGAAAGAGTATCAGCAACAGGTAAATATTTTAAAGATCTGTTTGATGGTATTGTAGCTATATATAAGGGTATGAGATTAACCTTTATATATATGTTTGCGCCAAAAGTAACTGAAATCTATCCTGACGTAAAAAGACCACTACCTCAAAGATTTAGAGGTCGTTTTGCCTTTTTATATGATAAGGAAGATGGACACATGCTTTGTATAGGATGTTATGCTTGTGTAAAAGTATGTCCTCCACAAACTATAGTTTTGGAAACACATAAAGGCGAAGATAAAAAAATAAAAGTTGATAAGTATGACATTAACATAGGTGAATGTATATCATGTTCCAATTGTGTTGAAGTTTGTCCTGTTGGAGCTTTGGAAATGACTCATGAGTTTGAAACTGCAACATTTGAACAAAGTGATTTATTTTATGATATGCACAAATTAGCTAAATATGTAGAAAAGCCTAATATGTATATTCCACCTGAGCCCCCAAAAATAAAAAAATAAATAGATTAATATTCGGAGAAATAATTTAAGTTATGTTAAAAGACATGTTAAAAGACAAGTCCTTTTTAGTTTCATTGACAATTTTTGTCACTGCTGTTTTAATGGTCTTATTAAGTCTTACACTTGGTAGTATTGGTTATGGAAAAGATTTAGCTTTCTATACACTTTCAACAGTTATACTTGTTTCAGCTTTTGGCGTTGTTACAGCTCGTAATTTAGTATACAGTGGTTTTTTGCTAGTTTTAACCTTTGTTATGATAGGTGGATTATATGCCTTACTTAATGCGGATTTTCTTGCTGCTGCTCAAGTTTTAATTAATGGTGGTGCTGTTACTATTATGATGATATTTGCTATTATGCTTACCAATAGTAAAAGTGATACAGCCAACATACCATATTCATTTGAATATAAATTTGTTGCCTTTGTTCTATCAGGTCTAGGATTGTTTTTTGTCTTATTCTTAAGAATGACAGGTATTAATTTTGTTTTGGCAAAACCTTTTATTTTTACTACTCCTACAGCTTGGTCAATCAAAGAGCCTATATCAGTTGTAACAACTGGTAAATTAGGTGAGATGTTTCTTGGGCAATATATAGTACCTTTTGAAATTGCTTCTATAATATTATTGATGGCATTAATCGGATCGATAGTCTTGGCTATGCAAGATATTCATATAAAAACTAGTGAAAGTACTTATGGTGAAGAGCCAATAGATATGTATGAATCAAGCAAAGCACAAACATTCCCTATTAATAATACAAAAGAATCATAGAGGATAAATAAAAATGACTTTAACTTTATATCATTATTTAATTGTTGCTGCCTTACTTTTTTGTATGGGCATGTATGGAATTATAACTAGTAAAAATGCTGTCAGAGTATTGATGTCAATGGAGTTGGCATTAGCTGGTGTTAGTATTAATTTTGTTGCTTTTTCAAACTACATAACACCAGCTGCATTAACAGGTCAGATTTTTACTATATTTATTATGACTGTATCGGCTGCCGAGGCTGGTGTTGGTTTAGCAATAATTTTTAATGTCTATAAAAATTTTAAAACTGTTGATATGGACAAAATTGATTTGATGAAGTGGTAATAACTCATCCCCTAACCCCTTTTCTTTTTGAAAGAGAAGGGGGATAAGAAAAATTTTACTAGATAACTTTTCACTTTAGTGAATAATATTCTCCCTAACTCCCCTCTCTTTGTAAAGAGAGGGGCTGGGGGTGAGTTTCTTAATATAAATGAACAAAAAACAAGAAAGACTTAATAGTCTTGAAAAAAAAGTAAATAGATTAAATATTCGTCTAAAAAAACTTCAAGAAAAAAGTAATAAATATACTTGGTTAAGATTAATTGTCTT
>JACMQJ010000433.1 GCA_014377055.1 Candidatus Sericytochromatia bacterium | reverse complement strand
GCTTTCTAAAAAAGACTCTTCGATAGATGAGCTTAAAGAAAATAGTGATTTGGTTAGCTCTAACGAAATAATTGAGTCTGATAATTCTTCTTATACAGAGGAAAACTTTAAGCTGACCAAAAATGATACAACTAGAATAGAACTTCAAGCTGTTACCAATAGTATTAGCGAAGGTTTGATTATTTATTCAATGGATCTTGAGGTTGTCTTAATTAATCCTGCCTTAGCTCAAATGTTGATGCCAGCTAATCCAAAAGGTACAGGTCGACTACTATTAAATCCTGATGATAGTTTGTTTTTTGAAAGATGTATGCAACCAGAATTATTTAAAAAAATTCAAAGAGCTTTAATCGAAGCTCCAACTGTACCAAGATCAGATATTTTAGAACTAAAAACACCAAAGCAAGTCCTAAAAAGATATTCTTCACCATTATATGACAAAAAGCGTAATCAAATAGGTCATGTAATTATTTATCATGATATTACAGCCGAGACAGAGATTGAAGATTTACGAACAGACTTTATCAGTAATGCTTCACATGAGCTTAGAACTCCTGTAACTTCAATTAAAGTATTACTTGAATCATTGATGAGTGGTGCTAAAGATGAACCCAAATTATTAAATGAATTTCTTAATGATCTTGAATTAGAAGTGGATAGGTTGCATCAATTAGTTAATGATTTGCTCGATATTGCCAAGCTTGAAGCAGATAAAAACTCTATAAATATTTCCAGTTTTGAAATAAATTCATTAATAATGGAGTCATTAACGACAATACAACCATTGGCTAAATCCAGAGATATAAAATTAAATTATCCTAGTTTTAGAGAATCAATGGTTATTAAGGCAGATCGCCGAAAGTTAAGACAAATAATTGTTAATCTGGTTACTAATGGCGTTAAGTTTACGCCATCTCCAGGACAAGTATCTATCTTTGTTAATAAACTTGATTCAGCTTATGAATTTAAAGTTTCTGATACAGGTATTGGTATACCTCAAGAAGATCTACCACACATTTTTGATAAATTTTATCGTGTCAATAAAGAAAGATCCCGAATTGTTGGTGGTAGTGGTCTTGGCTTAACTATTGTTAAACAAATTGTTGAAGCTCATAAAGGTAATATTCATGTTGAAAGCCAACCAGGTTGTACGATTTTTACTTTTCGTATTCCTTCTGCGTAGATATACTATAAATGTATGATATATTTACTTTTAAAAAAAAGAAAGATTTAGCCACGAATGACGCAAATTAAGACAAATAAAGAAGCGAATAAAAGTAAATATTAAAAAAGTATTCTCTTCATTTGTGTTTATCTGTGTCATCTATGGTTAAAATATCTTCATTTATAAAATGTTTAGAGTATATGTATTTGAGTTAAGTTTAAAACAGAGAAATAAAAAAGATTATGTTAATACCTTTAATTAAAAGTAAATTTAGATTACCTAAATTGCCTATAGGTTATCTTAGAAGAGAAAACTTATCTAAAAAACTAGAAAATGGTTTAAATGAAAATAAAAAAGTTACATTAGTTGTTGGTAATGCTGGATATGGTAAAAGTAGTATTGTATCTGATTATATACAAAGTTCAAATATACCTTATCTTTGGTATAGCTTAAATGAAAGTGACACTGACCTTGTTGTCTTTATGAATCACTTAATTAAAGGTTTAAAAATATCTTTACCAAGCTTAAGCGACAATACTCTTGAATTAATAGTTTCGGCAATAAATCCAATAGATTCATTACATAATATTATTGGTTTGTTAATAGAAGATTTATCAATACAAGTTAGTGAAAAGTTTATTATTGTTATTGACGATTATCAATATCTAAGAGATTCAGAGCCTATTAGCAAAGCGGTTGAGTATTTAATTGAGTATTTACCTGAAAATATTCAATTAATTTTGATTAGTAGATATATGCCAAATATAAAAAAATTACCTCAACTTAGATTACGCCAACAAGTAGAAGAAATTAATACTAGTAATCTTAAGCTCTCAAAAGAAGAATTAGAGCAAATATTATCTCAACAACTAAATGAAAAAATTAATGATGATGATCTAAATAAAATATATGAACATACAGAAGGTTGGATAGGTATTGTAGTTTTATTAACACAAGTATATTTATCAAACTCAATGCTCAAGGAACATATAGCTAATCTGACCGATAAGAATCAACCTATTTTTGATTATCTTGCTTCAGAAATTTTTGAGCTTCAAGATGATAAAATAAAAGACTTTTTACTTATAACATCATTGTTACCAAAAATAAATAATATTTTATGCCTTGAAGTAGGATTAGAAAATATACAAGATAATCTTGAATATCTCAAAAAAATAAATTTGCTAGAAAAAGATAATGAGGAATTTAAATATAACCCTATTTTTAGAGATTTTTTACGAGAAAGAGCCAAAGAAACTAAATTATTTTTTGAAGTACAGGATTTATATAATAAAGTAGCTCTTTACTATCAAAAAAAAGAACAATTGGAAAATGCTCTTGAATATTTTTTTCTTAGTATAGATTATGAAAAAGCAGAAGAAATATTAATAAAAATAGCTCAAGATTTAATCTATAGTAATCGTCTTGATACATTAAATAAGTTTTTATTAAAATTTCCTGATGAGTTTATAGAATCAGCACCCAAATTACAAATATATTTTGGTGAAATAAAAAGGCTTTGGGGTAATTATACCCAAGCTCTTGAACATTATCACAAAGCCGAGCATGATGCAAAATGTCAAAAAGATGATTCAACATTAGCTCTTTCTTATGTTTATCAAAGTATTATAAAAGCTAGTAAAGGTGAGGTAGGAGATAAAGATCTGATTGATGAGGCTTTAAAAATATTTGATCAAAATGATCAGCATGGACTAGCATTTGCCTACAACACCAAAGGAATAACTTATCTATTTAGTGAGAGAATCGCTGAATCTCTTAAATATTTTGAAATATCTCTTAAGTATTATGAAAATGTTAATGATTCTATTGGTCAAGCCAAGGTCTTACACAATCTAGGTTTTGCTTATTCAATGCTTGGAAGCTTTGAACATTCAAGAGATACTTATGAACGTTCTATAAAACAGGCTGAATCAGTTGGAAAATATCCCTATATCATGACATATAATAATATAGCTATTATTTATAACTATTCTGGTGATTTTAATGAAGCTCATAAATTTGCTGAAAAAGCTTTAAATATTTCACAAAAATTACAGTATAAGCGTGATATGTCTTATGCTTATTGGACTCTTGGTATGATTTCTACGAATATCGGAGATCCATCTAAATCAGAAGATTATTTTAATATTTGTCTTTCAATTGGGTTAGAGTTAGGAGATCGTCAAGTTCAAGCTTATGCTCTTAGTGGTCTTTCGGAGCTTGCAAGGTTACAAGGCAAATTAAATAAAGCTCAGGATTTGATTGAAGAAGCAATTAGAAGGCGTGACTTGCCCCTTGATAATCAAGGTGTGATTGAGCTTTTAATGCAAAAGTCAGCAATATTCCTAGATTTAGGTAAATCACAAATAGTTAAACATGATCTTGAAGTATATTTATTACCAAAAGTTGAAAAATTACAGTATAAATATTATTTAAATCATATATATTTATACTTGGCTATTATTTATGAAAATACAGACAAGAACCTTTCAGAAAAATATTCTAATCAAACATACAATTTGATTAAAGAAAATAACTATTATTTTTTTCTGACTCAACAAAAATACTTGCCTAAATTTTTAAAGAAAAAATTAGAAGTCAAAAGCGTTGAAGTTAATATTACCAAACCTTCACAAATTAGATTTCAATGTTTTGGTGAGTTTACAACTTATATTGATGGACAAATTATTAGTAATAAAGATTGGACTGGTTTTAAAACTAAGCTAACACTAGCTTATCTTTTGCATAATCCAAAAGGTGTAACCAAAGAACAATTAGCTAATCTTTTGTACCCTGATATGGATATAACTCGAACTGCAATAAACGTTATTCTTTCACGCCTTAGAAAAGCTATTGAGCCTGATTTAAATAAAAATAGCGTCTCTAAATATATCATATTTAATGAGGGCAAGTATTTATTTAATTTTGGTACAAGTTATTCACTAGATACAGAAGAATTTAATTATTTATTAAAAGAATTGTCTGAAATTGATACAGAAGATAAAAAGTTGGTTGTTTTACGAAAAATTGTTGATTTGTATAAAGGTGATTTTTTAAATGATTTTAATTCTGAATATTGGAGTCAAATAGAAAGACAAGTTTATCGAAGAAAAGTTGAGTCTGCTTTTGAACAAATATTTAATATTTATTACAAAAAAGCTGAATACCATGAAATAATAACTCTTTCAGAAAAAGAGATTTCTATTGATATTTGTAATGAAAAAGCTTTTCAACGCAAAATAAAAGCATTAATTGCACTTGATAGAAAAGATGATGGCTTAAAGCACTATAAAATAATGAAAAATATGCTTAAATCTGAGTTAGGTGTTGAGCCAAATAATGAATCTTATATGCTATATCAAAAACTTGTCTAAAGTTAGTTTAATTATCACAAGCAGATAATGATTTGATATGATAGAATATATTTATCTGAGCTTTTTTAGCCTGATTTCTTTTCAATATAACTTAAAGGAGATTTTAACTAATGACGAATGCTGCTAGTAGTGTAAAGCTTGGCGGTGGTGGTTATAGTTATGCCGATTATTCTCTACCGTCATCAAAAAAGCCTGCTGATTACGATGAAGATGAATCAGGAGCAAGACGTAAAGTCACAGGAAAATCCCTAAAAAAATCTCTTAGTGATGAAGATACAGAAGTATTTCTTTTTACAATAAAAGATCCTATTAGAACAGTTATCTCAAAATTAATGGATCTAATATCAACACATGGTGCTGATATTATTCCTAAGCTTGATCTAAAATTAGCTGAAACAGGACCTCTTGGATATACTACTATGTTTGCATTTCAGCCAACAAGTAATTCTCGCAAAATTGATAGCTTACTAAAACCTGTAATCAAATAAAGATTACGGATTTAATGGATTAGAGGATTAACTCAGATTTTTAAATGTTATGTGTCTATATTATGTATCTATTTTCTGGTAGAAGCATTTTAGTGCATCTTTACAGTAAATATCCAAGGAACTATGAAAATATTAGATCATTGGCAACCTGTACTTAAAAGCAATAAATTAAAAAATAAGCCTATAGAAATAGAAATTGCTAGTAAAAAAATAACCCTTTTTAGAGATAAAGATAACCATGTTGGAGCGATAATATCACGTTGTCCACACAGAGGAATGAATTTATCTCATGGAGATATTAAAGATAACAATTTGGTATGTACATACCATGGTTGGTCTTTTGATAAAAAAGGAAATGGTAAAAGTCCATGTAATCCTAACATGAAAATTGAAACAAACTATTTTGATATTAGAGAATATAACGATTATATTTGGCTTGTCAAAAGTGGCTCTCAAGCAAAATTTCCCGAATTTGATATACCTAATTTTAAAAATATCACTATTTTTCATAGACGTGCAGAAACTCCATTAGAGTGTGTTACAGATAATTTTCATGAGTTTGAACATTTTCCTAGAACTCATCAAAGTATTGGCTATGATTTTAAACAAATTATTGAATCAAAAATAGATATAAATTTTTTTCCTGATAAAATAAAACTAGAGT
>JACMQJ010000432.1 GCA_014377055.1 Candidatus Sericytochromatia bacterium | reverse complement strand
TGGTATAGAAAAAGAAATTTCGATACCTGTTGAAGAACAATGTAGAGCTTGTGATGGTAGTGGTAATATTAACCATAAAACCTGTCTTTTTTGTCATGGTAAAGGAATAATTAACCAATCTAGGTCATTGGATGTCAAAATACCTGCTGGTGTACATGATGGTTCAAGATTATCAATAAAAGGTGAAGGCTACGGAGCTGGTGTCCTTAAGGGAGATCTTTATTTAAATATACACTTAGAAAAGCATGATCTATTTGAAATTGAAGAGAATAATATAATTTGTGAAATACCCGTAACTGTCACTGAGGCTATTCTTGGTACAGATATAGAAGTACCTACACTAAAAAATCATGTAAAAATGAGAATACCTGCAGGAACTCAACCAGGTATGACTTTTCGATTAAAAGGTAAAGGTATTTATAATAAAAAAGATGACTTACATGGAGATCAGTTAGTTAAAATAAGAGTAGTTATACCTAAAAATATTACAGATAAAGAGAAAAAATTATATACGGAATTATCACTTATTGAGCGAATTGCACCAAGAGAAAATATTTATAAGTAGGGTCGTACGGCATACGTTTCATAGAGATTAAACTGAAATTTAAGAAAGTTTGTAATAATTTTTTTATTCTAAATTATAAACGAATTAAGTAACAAATTGCCAAAGTTATTGACTTTTAAAGTACATTAATATGCAAAAGATGTTGCTTTCTGTGAGACGCATTTCATGTTTCTTCTTGTTTATTATAGAAGACGCATACAATACGTTTTTACTTTTTCTCTAATAAAAATTAAATAAACTGTTAAATGACTAGTCATGATTTACTAAACATTATAGAATGTCTTCTATTGATAGTTAAAAATAATGGATACTAAACAGAGATTTAGATATACCTTAAATATATAAAATATGGGAGCTTTATAAATGAGCAGTGAAATAATACAAGTCCTCAAAGAAGACGGAACTGTATCACCTCTGTTTAAAAAAGAAACAGACTTAACTGAACAAGATTTAAAAAAAATATATGAAACCATGATACTCACAAGAGTATATGAAGAACGAAGCTTAAAATTACAAAGATCAGGTAGAATTGGCTTCTATATAGGTTGTAAGGGTCAAGAAGCATCACATATAGGTAGTGCATACGCCCTTAAGATGGATGATTGGGTATTCCCTGCTTATAGAGAGCCTGGTGTATTATTCCTAAGAGGAATTGCCCTAAAAACTATGATCTGTCAAATGATGGGAAATGCTGGAGATCCTACAATGGGTCGTCAAATGCCATGTCATTATTCATACAAAGAAGGAAATAATGGTAGTGTATCAAGCCCTCTAGCAACACAAATACCTCATGCTGTAGGTATTGCTTATGCTGCCAAATATATGAAACATAAAATTGTATCTTTAACCTATTTTGGTGAAGGATCAACTTCAGAAGGTGATTTTCATACAGGTTTAAATTTTGCAGCTGTATTCAAAAGCCCTGTTGTTTTTATTTGTCAAAATAATCAATGGGCAATATCTGTACCTGTTGCTAGACAAACAGTTTCAGAAAGTATTGCTATCAAAGCAAAAGCTTATGGTATGCCAGGAATTAAAGTTGATGGAAATGATGTCCTAGCTATGTATCAAGTAACAAAAGATGCCGTCGAAAGAGCAAGAAATGGTGATGGTCCAACTTTAATTGAGTCATTCACTTATAGATTAGGATCTCACTCATCATCAGATGATGCAGCAAGATATAGACCAGAAGGAGAGTTAGAATCATGGGAACAAAAAGATCCTATCATTAGATTTGAAAAATATCTGCTCAGTGAAAATATTTTAACTCCTGAATCAATAAAAAAAATTAAAGATGATGCCGAAGAAGAATTCACACAAGCAGTAAAAGAAGCTGAAAAAGTTGGTTTACCTCCATTAGAAACATTATTTACTGGTGTTTATAAAGATATGCCTGAAAGCTTAAGAGAACAGATGGAAGACTTAATTAATGAGCAAAAAAGACTCGGTGCGTCCGAAGATAATAGTATGGCATTTCCATTATAAGGTTAGAAGGTAAAAAAAGATATGGCAAATTTAACATTACTTCAGGCAATAAATTCAGCCCTTAGAGAAGAAATGAGAAGAGATGAAAGAGTTATAGTACTTGGCGAAGACGTAGGTAAAAACGGAGGTGTTTTTAGAGCTACTGAAGGATTATTTGATGAATTTGGTGCTGAGAGATCCGTTGATACTCCTTTGTCAGAATCAGGTATAATCGGTATGTCTATTGGTATGGCTATGTATGGGCTTAGACCAGTTCCCGAAATTCAATTTATGGATTTTATTTATCCTGCATTTGATCAAATCGTCAGCGAAGCCGCAAAAATGCGTTATCGTTCAGGTGGTCAATATACTGTACCAATGGTTATTAGGACTCCTTATGGAGGAGGTATTAGAGGTGGACATTATCATTCACAGAGTGCAGAGGCATATTTTGCTCATACACCTGGATTAAAAGTTGTTATTCCGTCAAACCCTTATGATGCCAAAGGTTTATTAATATCAGCAATCAGAGATGAAGATCCTGTAATATTTATGGAACCAAAAAGACTTTATAGATCTCTGAAAGGTGAAGTTCCTGAAACTGATTACACTGTACCAATAGGTAAAGCAAGCATTACAAGAGCTGGAAAAGATATATCAGTTTTTGCTTATGGTGCAATGATACCAATTTGTTTGGAAGCTGCCAAAAAAGCAGAAGAACATGATATAGATGTTGAAGTTGTTGATCTTAGAAGCTTAGTGCCTCTTGATATAAAAACAATTATTAATTCAGTTAAAAAAACAGGTCGTGCTGTGGTAGTTTATGAAGCTCCAAAAACAGGTGGCTTTGGTGCAGAAATTGCCGCTATTATTGCGGAGAAAGCAATAGAATATCTGGAAGGTCCTGTTTTGAGAGTCGCAGGACTTGATACACCATTTCCATATACTTTTGAGCATATATACATGCCTGACTCAAGACGTGTATTTGAAGCTATTGAAAAAGTAATAAATTTCTAAAATTAAGGAGTAAAGAGATGGATTTTAGATTACCCGATATTGGTGAAGGAATCGCTGAGGGTGAAATTATAACTTGGCTGGTAAAAGTAGGCGATACAGTAAAAGAAGATCAGCCACTTTTTGAAGTCATGACTGATAAAGCAACTGTTGAAATACCAAGTCCAAGAGCTGGTATTATTAGCAAAATATTGGCAAAAGAAGGTGAAGTTGTTCCTGTTGAGTCTGTAGTTGTAGTTATTGATGAGTTTGATGCTATTGTTAAAAATGATGCTAAAGGTACAAAAAACATCGAAAAAAATGTCGAGAAAAATGTCAACTTTGTGATGGTTGATAATAAAGATAATTTGCAAAATGCTTTTAATGAAGAAAATAATGACTTAGAATTATCGGATAAAAAAGTATTGGCAACACCAGCAACTAGAAAATTTGCTAGGGATAATAGTGTCAAGATCAATCAATTAAAAGGCACAGGTAAAAACGGTAAAGTTACCAAAGATGATATTAATTCACATCTTAATAAAAAAATTAATCCTAAAACTGAATCAAAAGATCTTGTGGTAACTGGCGAAGTTAAATCTTATCAGTCTAACTCTTATTCATACTCAGAAGCGGGAAAATATGATGAAGAGAGAGTTACGTTCAAAGGCTTAAGAAAAAAGATTGCTGAAAATTTAGTGAAATCATTACAACATGCTCCTCATTTTATGATAGCTGATGAAGTTGATATGACAGAATTGGTTAATTATAGAAGAGAAACAAAGAGCTTTGCTGAAAAAAAAGGAGTAAAATTAACTTATCTTCCTTTTATTATGAAAGCTGTTATTTCAGCACTCAAAGACTTCCCAACTCTTAACTCAACTCTCGATGAAGAAAAGAGTGAGTTGGTTCTCAAAAAATATTATAATATAGGTTTTGCTGTAGCAACTACACAAGGTTTAATTGTTCCTGTGATCAAGAATGCTGATAAAAAAAGTATCTTTGATACAGCCAAAGAAGTAGAAATACTCTCTAATCAAACCAGAGAAGGTAAGGTAGAAGTAGATAATCTTAAAGGTGGAACATTCACGATTAGTAGTATTGGCTCAATCGGTGGATTGTTTTCTTCACCAATAATTAATTATCCAGAAGTAGCAATTATTGCTGTTAATAAAATAGTTGAAAGACCTGTAGTTAAAAATGGTGAATTTGTGGCTCGTTCAATGATGTATCTATCAATGTCTTGTGATCATCGTGTTGTCGATGGTGCAGTTGCCGCATTATTTTTAAACAGAGTGATTGAGTTACTAGAAAATCCTAAATTGCTCTTGTTAGAATGATTTTAATTTAAGCGTTTATAGTTTATATATTATTTTGTTATCTGAACATTGGGTAGTTTTTGTGTAAGCGATGTTAGATGACATTAATATGCTTTCAAAAACTCTAAATATTGTTGTAATTCGAGCAGAAAATTTTGGACACCTTATTAAAGAATGGCTAAATAAACTTGGTTATTTAAAAGTTGAGGTGACACGTGCGGTTCATGATGATGGTAGTTGATGTCATTGCATATTATAGAGAAGGACATGATGTGAGC
>JACMQJ010000431.1 GCA_014377055.1 Candidatus Sericytochromatia bacterium | reverse complement strand
CCCCAAAAAACCATATCAGGCTCCCATTGATCAACACGACCACCAGCAAATCCAATTGTCTTAAAACCCATTGATTCCAATGATACATTTCCAGTCAAAACCATCAAATCAGCCCAAGAAATCTTTTTACCATATTTCTTTTTGATAGGCCAAAGTAGTCTTCTTGCTTTGTCGAGGTTTGCATTGTCAGGCCAACTATTTAAAGGCTCAAACCTTTGCTGACCACCATCAGCACCACCACGACCATCAATATTACGATATGTTCCAGCACTATGCCATGCCATACGGATAAAGAAAGGTCCATAGTTGCCATAATCAGCAGGCCACCAATCTTGTGATTTGGTTAGAACTGACTTAATGTCTTTCTTTACTGCATCAAGATCCAATGTTTTAAATGCTTTGGCATAGTTGAATTTTTCACCCATTGGGTTAGACTCAGCAGACTGCTGTCGAAGTGGCTGTAGATTCAGCTTTTCAGGCCACCAGTCCTGATTTGTCATTGGTGCACCCTGGGCAGGACTTAATATTGGTAGGGTTAATGACAAAGTGACAATTATCGGTATTATTTTTAGATTTGAAAACCATTTCTTTGTGATGATATTGCTTTTTGATATGGTTAATAGTCTTTTGGTCATGTTTAAGTTTTCTCCTTTAGAATTAAATATTTTACTAAAAAGTATTGAGGTCAATGAGCTAAATTATTTTCTTTTTTATAGAATAAAATTTTATATTTGTTACCTCTTTAAAATAACTATATTATTAGAATAGTTCTAAATTAAGAACATGTCAATATAAAACTATTTGTTCTAAATAAATCTTCACAAAAAAAAGAATCGAAAATATATTAGAATATTCTTTAATAAAATTTTACTCTTTAGTTAATTTTAAATTAATTAAATTATGGGGTTCATGCTATAATATTCTTATATTTTTAGAGATTATTAACTAATGACTGATATTAATTTACGTTCCAAAGATGGTTTTTTAACCTCAAGAAGTGTTAATACGTCTAATAATTCCCCAGATTTAAATGTTTTTTCAAATCAATCCAAAAAGACAACGGGCAAAAATAGCTTATCAAACGAAGATAATCTAAGTTTTAATAATACAAGAAAAAATATAAGTCCAAGTGACCCATTTTCAGCTAATAATAAAATATTAGCCTCTATAAACAGAAATGAAAATATTTCTAGTATTGACTTCGCCAATAGAGTTATGCCACCAAACATTCTTGTTGAAAGTAAAGGCATGACAAAAAATACAAGTATAAACAATAACATTATTCAAGTAAATAAAAAAAATATTGAAAATAACAAACTATCAAGATTTGATGCTCAAACTGTATCTTTAATTAAAAAATTTGATGATGCACCTTATGCACCTTATACCAAAGATTATAAATGTGCTTTAAATACTGCTGTTATTACAAATACTTCAGAAATTAAAGATTATGAGTGTTCGACATTATATGAAAAGACACCTTTTATTTTGGCACAGGATATTTTTGATCTTGATGCTGTTAAAAATGATCCCGAGTTAAGAACTAAAATAAGCAATTTTGTTTCTTTATTATCAACTGGAGACAAAGCTGCTTTGGCTTATACCCAGAATATTTTTGATAGAAAACCTCCATTATCAACTGAAAAGATAAAAGAGATTTTTGATAAATTAACTTCGATGATGAATACAAGTTATGATCCAAAAGTAGGAAATACAAAAGAGCTTGTAATCTCAGCCTTACATGACGTATCTATGCCGTCAGATATATCTCAAGAGGGTATTGGTACATGTGTTGGTACATCAATACAAATACAGCTTGCTATCAGAAATCCAAGTGAATATCTTAATATGCTTGATACTCTGGCTCAAAATAAAATTTATACATCTGTTACAGGTGCAAATATACCTCCAAATTTCACCTTTACGGATGAAGGAATAGATAAAAATCTTGATACAGGTCGAACCATCTCAGCCAAAATAATGCAAAATGCAATTATGGATTTTTCTGATATGAATACACGAGATTTTAATAGTGCTAAAGGTGATGGTGGATTAAATTATATACAAACTGTCAAAGGTCTGAAAGAAATAGTTAATACAAATGTAGAAACAAGTTATGTTTGGGATTACACACCTGAGCAATTGATAAATACGCTAAAAAATTCTAAACCTGATAGAAGTAATCCTATTGAAATATCAATGTCTTATGAACCTAATGGTAGAGATAGTATTCATTCTGTTAATGTTATTAATATTTCTGATAATCAAGTAACTATAGTTAATCCTTGGGGAAGAGAAGAAACTTTTCCCAATGATGAATTAAATAAAAGAATTCTTTCTGTAAGTGCTCCTGTTAATACTG
>JACMQJ010000430.1 GCA_014377055.1 Candidatus Sericytochromatia bacterium | reverse complement strand
TTGTTTGAACCTATATCAATGACACCCGAAATATTTTTTCTAGTTCCACTCAATGATAAGGTTGAGTCAAGCCAATAATCTGACGCATTTAGACCAAATCTTAAAAATCCAAGATCAAGATCTAAACCAAGTAACCCATATCCATCGCCATATTCTGATGGAATTGCTAAAAGGTTATAGCTATTTCTTGGAGATAATGGATCTTTTGTTCCAACAATAACTTTTTCATTGATTAAGCCTCCACCAACATCATTAACAAAATCACCACCAGTCAAAATACCAGTTGGACTTGCTGTTGTGCTTAGAGCAGGCGATGAGTTAGGAGTTACAGGATTGGCTGTGTTAAGAGGTAAATTAATTGCTGCTGTAGTACCAGATCCAAGATTATTTGTTACTGCTGCAACTCTATTAACATAAGGTGAGCCAGCATTGGCTGCCACAACTATTGTTAGTGGACCTGATGTAATATCTCCAGCAATAGAAGCTGAACCAACATTATTATATCTTTGACTGTCAGGATCGACTTGACTCGCATTAATACCAGAAGCCCAATAACGTGATACTGAGTTTCTAACCTTAATAGTACTACCATTTGAGGCTTTTACTTCTGTGTCTTTTACTAAAATATCGTCAGCTCCAAAACCTACAAGACCGTATCCATGACCAATCCATTTTTCATCGCTAAAATGATTTCTAAACTTTGTTCCTGGTCTGATAATATTTTGAAAGTTCATAAAACCCATCGTCAAGCCAAAACCAGGTTTGTTATCATGATAAAAAGAAGTACCAACTGTTGAGAGAGTCTTCATACTAAGATTATCTTTTTCGGCATTGGTAAAATATTCATCTTCAAAGTTAGATCTGATTGAAATAATAGATCTTTGTGTGTAGAGTGAGGTACCACTAAGACCTTCATCGCCAAAATGTCCAGCTACAGCTTGACCAGGTAAATTACCAAGTTTATAAATAGATCCATCATCAGCAACAAAAGTACCATAATATCTAACAAAAGGTGTCCATGAAGCATTAACATCAAGTGAAGTTTTTACTCTAAAAGGGGTTCTATCATATTCAGTAATCAAATTTCTGATTGAATCATTAAATCTGGTTTTGCCTTTATCCCCATCAACATCAAAACCATTAAGTGGCGAATTTAATTTTGTAGAATCAGTGACACCAACTCTATCTCTATATTTTAATTCTACTTGACCGCTTAGTTTTACTTTGTTAAATTTTTCTAATTTATCAGAAAGAGCATTAACTTTTCCTTTTAGATCAGATAGTTCATTTCTAAATTCTTTTTGTAGCAAGCCAATAGTTTCAATATCTTCTTTACTAACAGTATTTTGATTGGTTGTATTTTCACCATAACCAGGTCTATTAGATTTAGCAATTATTTCTTCTGTTTTTGTCATTACTTTGTAAAGTGCAGCTGCCATTTCATAACGGGTCATACTTTTTGCCCCTCTGAAAGTTTTATCAGGAAAACCTGACATTACACCGTATTTTTCGATTAAAGATTCAATAGCTTTGTAAGCCCAATGATTAGAGCTTAAATCTCTCATGTCTTCTGCTGGAACAAAAGCATAAGCTTTTATATTTGCCAAAGGTAAAGAAAATGATAATGCCAAAGTAAGAAATGCTAATTTATTTAGTTTCATGTTACTCCTTATAAGTTATGTTACTTCAATAATACGGCGAAAAAATTGCAAAAATAGCCTTTCTGTATAGTGAAAGACGACTAATTTTTTTAAACTTCGATAAATGTAGTTAAAAAAATATAGAACTGATTAATTATATAATAAACAATCAATTTAAAAAATAGATGTGACTTAAAAATAATCTATTAAATATCTTTTTTATGTAAATAATTAGTTTAATTGGAGTAAGATATAAGCCCATATCTTATATTATGTTAAAATTTTTGCAAACAAATTCTGTTTTTGGTATATCCAAAATTAGATCTCCAAGATATTCGTTTGATAATTCTCGTGGTAAGAATGATTGAAATTTTGAATATTCTATTTCAGGAAAAAATTTGGTAAATCTAGAAATAAAAGAAGACGAAAAATAATAATTACTATTATTTTTAAATCTCTCTATATTGGATTTTATATCTTCAACTCTTAGATGGACAGGCAGAGTTAATTGAAAAGACGTGACCTCAAATGTTTCAAATGTCATTACATACTTAAGCATTAATGCTAATGTGTAATTAACTTTATTACCAGCAAAAGTAAATAAACAAATATTTTTTTCATTT
>JACMQJ010000429.1 GCA_014377055.1 Candidatus Sericytochromatia bacterium | reverse complement strand
TTTCTATTACTGATCCTGTTTCTATGCAAATGGGTCTTTTGTATCTAAAAGGTGGGGATGTTATTCATGCTGAATGTGGTTCTATGCAAGGTGAGCAAGCTTTTTATACAATAATGGCAATGAAAAGTGGTATGTTTTCTGATATGCCTTGGATTGATCCAACACAAAGAACAATCAACTATCCATTTAATCATTTATTAATGGAAGCAGCTAGGATTCAAGATGAAAGTCAAGCAACTATGCAGGACTTAGAAGCTACTGTAGAAGCTGTTAAAAAGATCATGGAAAAGAATAATGCCAAAGATCAACAAGAGGGTAAAAGTGGTAAAAGTGAAGCTGTTAAGCAAGTTTTAACACAATTCAAACAAGAAGTGCCAGATTTAATTTGTGCAATGGTTATTAATGGTAGAGATGGAAGATTTTTTGAAGGTATAAGCTTCAACGAAAAATATAATCTAAATGAATCATCTATTATTTTTAAAAACTTATTTACTACTAGTGGTGATGCCGAAGTAATGTTAACAAGTTTTGCTGAAAGAAGAAGACAAATTGATGAATTATTAATTACTAATCTTGATGATTATTCTATGTTAAAAAAGATCAAAGATGGAAAATATATTTTGTATTTAGCTTTTGCTAAAAGTTGTAATTTAGGTTTAGTAAAATTAACTCTTAATAACTACTTACCTGATCTTGAACAACAATTAACCTAAAATAATTAGTATAAAATGAATAAAAAAATAATTCTTGGATATATTTATTCAAAAAATAATTTGGACTTTTGGTCAAACTTATTAGAAAATAAAAGTAATTTTCATAAAGTTTATATTTTTAATATTTCTGATGAAGAATTAGAAATAGATGATCTTCAAATAGAAATTATTAATGTTCAAGTAGAAAATTATTATATCTACATAGCTGATTTTTTACATAATAAAAAATCACAAGCTAGCTATTTGTTACTTTTAGAAAATAATGAAAGTCCTATTTTAGCTAGTGACTTATCTGATCTTAATCAAGACTTCTATAATATAAAAATAAGACCAGCCAATCCAGAGATTAATGATTATGACTTAGAAGCTTTTACCAGTAATGAGATTAGACTTATTTCATTGAAGGCAAAAGATTTTAAAGAAATAATTAATAAGGGCGATTTATTCTATCAAGATGAAAAATATAATCTTAGTGAAAATATTCTTTGTATAAAAAAATATGACATTAACCCTGACTATGAAATTCTAAAAGCTAGTTTTTTGGATATAAAAGATAAGAACGATAGAGAAAGCTTTTTGTTAGCAACCTCTTACTTTTATAAAAATAGTATTTTGGCGGAAAAAAAATATTTAGAAATTATCGAAAAAGATGAGTCATGGAACCAATATAAAACTAACAGCTTAAATATGTTGATGAAATTGTTATCAAGAAAACAAGGCTTTGAAAGAGTTATTGAGTTATCAGAAAAATACAACTTTTTAGCTAAAACAGACAGAATATTTAACGTCTATAAATCTATTGCCTATTTTGAAACATGGGAATTTAAAAAATCAATTAGCTATTTTCATCAAGCATTAAAACTAAAAAATAATTCATTTATCTATCATGACTCTGATATTAATTGGAAAGTTTTTAAAATAATGGGAGATATTTTTTACCGTTTAAATAGACTACAAAATTCTGAAAAATATTTAAATCTTGCCAACCAAGAGCTAAAAGAACGTCAATCTCCAGATATAAAGCTTTTATTGGGAAGAATAAATTTTGGACAAAAAAAATATGATGAGGCTTTTACAATACTTTCAGAGTTACTTAAAGCAGAAGATCTATCAATCAGAATAGTTAAAGAAATAAAGCAGGTTATTTTAAATCTAGCATTATTTATTGATTTTAAAGATGAGTTTTTGGAAGTATTTTCTCATGATTGTTTTGATAAAGCTGAAGAGATACTTAGAATAGCTGACACTTTTTATATGGACGATAAATTTGTTGAAGCACTTAAGCTTTATCTTTTGGTAGTTAATAAGTTTGGTGTAAGTGATACATTATTATTTAAATTGGGCTACATATCCTCTAAATTAAGAAGTCTTGAACAAGCTTGTTATTATTTTGAAAAATATCTTGAGTTAGTACCTGATGATCTTGATGCTATGAATAACTTATCATTTTTGTATCTAAATTTAGACAGGATTGATCAAGCCGAAAAAACTTGTAAAAATATTCTAAAGTTAAATAATTATTCTTATGAAGCAAATTTACATTTAGCTATTATTTATATGAGCCAAAGACAAAGAAAGAAGGCACAAGAGCATTTAGAAAATGCTAAGACTCTTAATCCACTTTCTCCTGAAATCATCAGCCTTTATAAAATATTTAAGACTGAATTTAAATAAATAAAGATTTAGCCACGAATTGCACGAATCACACGAATGAAGAAAAAGAAAATTAAATATTTTATAAATATTATTCGTGGATATTTTTCTTCATTCGTTTCTTATTCGTAGTTAAACTCTTAAAAAAATAAGATTTACTTTACTTGAGTATATTTCCTATGCCAAATGTTAAAACAAAGATTAATGTTGTAATAGACATTTGTTTGAGATAAGGATCTATTTCGGAGGCTTTTTGTTTTGTCACAATGCTTTTTGCATTAATAATTAAAAGAGGCGTTATAACCAAAAACATCAATTGCCAAGGTGTTTTGAACTCAATAATTGTATAAGCTACTGCACACAAAAAGCCTATTATTAATAATAAGCAATGATAAATACGTGCCTTTTTAGGTCCAAGTCTTACAGGAACAGAATTTTTACCTGATAATTTATCAGAATTAATATCTCTAATATTATTAATATTTAAAACAGCAGTAGAAAAGAAACCACATGTACTAGCAGGTAATAAAAGTATCCAGTCAAAGTTATGGGCTTGTAGATAATATGTACCAAT
>JACMQJ010000069.1 GCA_014377055.1 Candidatus Sericytochromatia bacterium | reverse complement strand
ATTTTTATTTGCCTTTAAAATTTCTTCAACTTTATCAAAATTTATAAGTGCAATAATCTCATCTTTATTAAGCTTAAGATATCCTTTTTGCAAAGTATTAAAAACACTAACAGTTTCATTGGCAATGATATTATTAATTTTCATAAAATCAATAAAACTTTTATTCATCTTTATAGACTCAGAAACTAAAATTTGTAGATCTGAATCAGAAAATATTTTATTTGGTTTTAGAATACTATCAACAAACATCATCTTTTTTAACTCCAGAAATCAAAAATTAATCCCATAGAAAAGAGCCTACAAATGATTTAGTATCAACACCATTTTGTTTAACAGGTTCTAAATCTTTTGTTTTTGTCAATTTTTTATTTTCCCAACTCGTATTTTTAAAAAATGTCTGTGCATCATAAAATAAAGCTTTAGAGTTATCTAAACTTTTAATATCTTCTTTTGTTATATTTGTATTTGACTCATTAGTTTCAGATACAATTATTTCTTTTCCACTCCAATTAAATAGATTAAAATAATTACTTGACCTAAAAAATAAAGAATTTATTTTTAAATCGCTTGTTTCTACATTTTGTGAGACTATTTTTTCTTCTAGTTTATTGTTCCAATTTGTTTTTTCAAAGTATTGATTAGCTTCTTTAAATAGTGATTTATTTGGCTCTACTTTTTCTAGCTTTTCTATTTTTATGTTATCTCTAACTTCAACACTTATAAAAGTATTATCTTTATCAATAGATTTAAGATTCTGTTTAGTAAGTATCTTTTCAATTTTTACTACAGGATTTAGTTCTACATTTTTTGTTTTTTCTAGACTTTTTATTTCAAGCTCTTGTTCTTTAATATCTGCCTGTGGCTTTTTTCTTAAATAAAAAACTAATGCTATGGAAATAATAATAAATGAAATAATGGATAATAAATAAACTATATTTGCACTCATATTTATCTTACCTTATACATAAATAAACTTAAATAATCTCTTGTACAATCATTACCAAAGATTTTGCTCAAATATCCATGACCAGGCGAATTTTGAGTATGGTATTCCTTATATATATTAACATCATTATTATTTTGTTCAATCTTTATTTTTTGTAACTTTTTATCTAGATAATCAATATAAAAGTCTAAATATTTTCGATACATTTGTTTTATGTTATCGATAAGTTCTTTATTGCATGGTCTAATTGTTTCGAAAAAAGTAGTATTGAGATGTCCCCATTCTTCTATTCCATCACCTTCAAGTTTAAAAACTTTAGAACCACTGCTGACTTCTTTATTTCTTAAATAATCAGGAATATCTTGATTTTTAAAATTATACTTTTTAGTTATTGATTGAATATTTAAATCTTTTAATTTGTATATCATAAGGAAAAATTAGCTACAGACTTAAATATAATTATGTAGTTATTAAATGCTTTATGTGCTGAATTTATGACTTTATCTTCATTAACTTCATTAACTTCTTTTGCCATTACTTGACAAAATATTTTCCATTTTGGGCCTATATTATCACCATAACAACCATAAAAATTAAATTTATCTATATTTTTTAAATTTTCATTCTCTTTAAGCTTTTTACAGATAACATTACCACCAAGTGTTGAGCCTTCGGATAGATAAAGATAACCTAATGAACTGTATAAATCACTTATATGACTCAAATCTATTGCTTTAAAAACTTCTTTTGGATCTATACCAACATTCCTTAAATCCTCTTCAATTAGGCTTGATTTTAAACGGGAATAAAAATCTAATTCTTCTATCAGTTTTATATCATTATTCTCAAGGATTTTATTTTCAAGATTTTTATTAAAAATATAGTTGACAACTAATATTCTTTTATATTCTTCAAGACTTAAACTATTATCAGTAATCTTATTTGAATAAGCTAATTCCTCAATTTCTTGATGGAACTCTCTTGTAGATTCTTTGATTGATGTCAAAATCATTAAATTAGTTTCCTTCTTTAATTTATGTACTATATTGCTAAAGTAAAATTATTTTTAATTATTAAATGTTTTTGTATCAAGTGATAACGCAGTTTTGGCTATTTTTATATGAGGTTGTAATGCTGTATATACGTTTGGCGGTAATTCTCTAAGTAATGATTCATCAAGCATTTGAAATGTATCAGAAATAAAACCAGATTCAAAGTTAAGGTTTGAAAATAATTGAGACATATAATCAACTTTTTTCTTTAATCTTTCTTCTTTACCAGACATCATAGATATAACACATTCTTCTAAAACTATATTCAAATCTCTTATTCCTAAATCTTTATTTTTAGTATTAGTTTTTAGCATTTTAGGATATTTAAGATAAGCTCTTTCATTTGTTTGTGAAATAACTTTATCTCTTCTTTCATTGATTGTTTGTACTATTTTAATTCTTTGGACTTCCATCATTTTTAGTGCTGGCTTAATTTTTTCTAATAAAGATCTATCTATATTATCTCCAAAAGATGTAGACATATTAGTGAATAATTCGTCAATCACTTTATCATCTAATCCTTCTTTTAATAAAGCTGAATATGTGTTAACAATAAAGTTTTTAAAATAACCAAGATCATCAGTCAAAATACTCATGATAATATTCTCAAGTATTTTTTCGATATATAAATTTTCGGTGTTTGCATTATTATAATTTGAAGAGCTCAACACATTTTCTTTAACTTTATTTAATGATTTTTGAACTAAAATATAATCATCAAAATTATTGTATTGAATAATATTCAAAAACTTTTCGAGATACATAAATTCATAAAAATCAAGCTCTTTTTGACAAATATCTCTAATAAGTGACATTGTATCTGCAACAGGGTTTCGAGTAATTTGTAGGTCTTTGAATAAATTAATTAAAAGCCAAGTTTGATCTTTAAACAAAAAAATATTATCTGTTAGCATACACAAACTTGATTGTTTTAAAATTAAATTAACGTCCATTTTTGGAGACATATCAGTATCTTTAAGTAGCATATCAGGATACTTTTTATATATTTTTTCACTTACCAAAACTGATATAGGGTCAATCTTTTTTTGGATAGAATCAAAGATTTTAATTTTATCTGTAGATAATAAATTTAGATATGATTCTGTATCCAAGTATGATTTATACGATAACTCATCTTTAGCTGTCTTTCTTAACAAGAAAAACGTTTCATTAATGAATAAATTATCAAACCCTAATTCTGAAAATAAATCTAAAATCTCGTTTAATTTATCTTTTAAATACTCTTGGTTTTCTCTAACAGACGAAAGGCAACATTCTCTAAATAAAAATGTTAAGCTGTCTTCTATATCACTTACCCCATCTCTTGATTTATATTCTGGGTATTTTATAAATAATTTTTCAATAGTTTTATCAATAATTCTTGTTTCTTTAGACTTTATCTCATCTAAAGACTTATTTTTATCGAGCAGGGATAAGTAATATCTTTTGATGAAGCTTTCATCTATATTCGAAGGGTATCTACCTTCATTGTTTTTATAAACTTGTCTAATTAATGATACAGTGTTATCCACAATAAAACCTT
>JACMQJ010000068.1 GCA_014377055.1 Candidatus Sericytochromatia bacterium | reverse complement strand
TTGTGTAGCTTGTTGTTGAGGGAAATCAGGTGTTACCAAATTTGCTTTTTTACCACATGCAGTTGTTGTTAAAACTACTGAACAAAGTGTTACGCTTAAAAACAAATTAGATAATTTTTTCATCTTTTTAATCTCTTTACATTTAACAATCTCAATAATTAACTTATCTGTAAAAACAAAATTATCTTGCTACCATTAGGTTATGGTTGATTTATATTTAAGTTAAAGTTTAGATAAGGATTAAATTATTTGAAAGTAATTTTAGAATCCAAATTTTTTAAGAGTATAAATGACCAAAACTATATTTATGACAAGATAAATCATTGACTTTGTACTTAATGAATTTATTCCAGCGTTAGCATCAACTCTAGTTTGATATTGGAATAAAACAAAGGATACTAATGCAAATACAATTGATAAAACTATAGGATAGCCAACTTCTTTAATTATTTCAAGTATTGGTTGGCTGGTTATCCCAATAGAAAAGGCAGTCACATATATGCTAAATAAAAGGTAGAAAAAACCAATAATTAAATGTATAACTCGAAAGATCTTTAGTGCCATAGTTTACTTTTTCGCCTGATCAATTAATTTAGGATTAAAAAATATCCAACTATTAGACATTTTTTAATCTATTTAATGATCAACATTACACGAATAATTATTTAATAGTGAAATTTTTTTGAAAATTTAACCTTTATAACTAAGACTGACTAAGGGTCTTGGGTAATCTTTACCCAATATGCAATTATTTTCAACTTGTTGATCTTTTGTCATTAAATATGGTTGATGAATAAATTGTTTTGGTAATTTATTTAATTCAGGTAGCCAAGTTTTAATATATTTGCCTTGACCATCATAATTATTTGATTGCTTAATAATATTAAAGTAGCGATCCTCTCTTGGGTCTGCTCCGACACCAGCCACATAATTCCAATTTGCCCAATTACTAGATACATCATAGTCAATCAAAATAGACTCAAAATACTCTGCACCCAAACGCCAATCTATTTTTAGATCTTTGGTCAAAAAGCTTGCTACATTTTGGCGACCACGATTAGACATATACCCAGTTTTTGCAAGCTCCCTCATATTGGCGTCAATAAAAGGTATACCTGTTTGAGCATTTTTCCATTTTTCAAACGATGCTGGATCTTTACGAAAATGATGCTTTAGATTTTTATTCTGATTTGTACCATTGATAAAGAATATTCTATCTCCAAACTTCATTGCATAAAAGAAGAAGAAATCTCGCCAAATTAATTCAAAAATTAACCAATATGTTGAATCATTTTTAATGACTTGCTTTTCATATTTTTTGACTTCTTCATAAATTTTTCTTGGTGAAATACTACCATTAGCAAGCCAAGCTGAAAATTTTGAAGAGAAATCTGAGCCTAATAAGCCATTTCTAGTTTCTTTATAATTTTTAAGTTGATCATTATCCCAAAAATATTTATTTAACCTATCTATAGCATTATTTTCACCACCTTTAAATAATAAGACAGATCTCTCATCATCTTCTATTATCTCACTGGTTAGTTGCTCTAGTTTTGGTATTTCTCCCTCTTCTAATTGATGAATAGATTTTATACTTTGTGGTATAGGGAAAGTAGATCTTATTCTTGAATTTTTTTCTATTTTTTGACGAAACATTGTAAATACGTCTGGTAAGTCATCTATTCTTAGGTTTAAATCTTCAAGATGATATAAAGTATGATTATAAAACTTTTTAATATTAATATCTTTCAATAATTTTGTTAGATTATCTTCTATGTTAACTTCTTCGTAAGTTGCATGACCTTGATAATAGAGATGAGTAACATTTTCTTTTTTTACCATTTCAGGTATTAATTTTTCAGGTTCACCAAATCTAACAATCAGATCTGAGCCAAGTTTTTGCAAAGATTTTTTTAGTTCGATGACGCTCTCTAATAAAAACTTAGCCCTAAATTTACCTGTTTTTGAAAAGCCATAAGGTGTTTGTTCAAAATGCCTAGGATCAAAACAATAAACAGGAATAACATTACCTTGCTGAGAGGCTTTATAGAGAGTTTCATTATCATGTACTCTTAAATCATTTCTAAACCAGATCAGTGTATTTTGCATAATTATTACTTCTATTTTTTTTGTTCAGACATAAATTTTTCAGCTGATAGTTTATTTGTTGCATTCATTTCTCCGTCAGCTTTCCAGATTATTACCCCTTTATCATTGAGCAAAAATACATGTATATTACTATCGTCAGCTAGATTTAAACTTTTTAAAAAATCATCTTTGGGAATATATGCTGTTATTGTATGTTCTCTAGTTTTTTTATCAGGAATACCTGAACGCATTCCACCATCAATAAAACCTCTAACTAATCCATAACCACTAGCTAATACAGGCACTTCATAAGATTTAAAATCTTTATACTTTTTTGATAGCTCACTGGCTAGGGGTAACCATGTATTGACTGATTTTTGATGTTCTCTCTTAAAAGCTACCAAAAGTAAATTGTATTTAGCTTTCATATCTTCAGGTATATTATATTTTTTACCATTTAGATTTGTTCCTTTTATTGAAGGAAACTTGTTATTATCCGATGCTTGAGCAAATGTAGCAAATGTAAAAGTAAATAATAGAGAAGCAACCATACTTAATTGATTTAATCTTTTCATCCTAGCAAAACCTCACAACAAATTGTATTAACACTTCGAGATTTATACAGCTAAAAACAAGACATATATAAAAAATTAAGCTTATTTTTAGATTAAATCAGTTAATTATTTTTATCCAAGAGTAGTTTTCTTTGCTCCATCTCTCTCAGTGGCATCAAATCACCTTTTTGTGAAGCGGCAATTATTCCTCTTTTATATATTTCTTTTGCTTTCTCTTTTTTATTAATAAATTCTAATGATTTACCAAGATAAAGAAAAGCCATAGAATAATCTTTTTTTACTTCGATGGCTTTTTCAAAATATTTTATTGAATCATCATATTGCTCAAGATCAAAATATGATTTTGCCAAACCATAATTAGCAATTAAATCTTCTGAGTCCTCAGTTTCCAAAACTTCAATAAACATTTCCATTCTTTCTTTGATTAATTCTATTTCTTCTTTTTTCTTAACTTCGAGAGCTTTTTTTGCTTTATTATCTTTCATTGCTTTAGTAAATTTTAGAGCTGTAGCTTTGGCCATTTGTGCCTCTGCTTCATCTTTATTACCAATTTTCATATAAAAAATAGATAAATTAGTTCTTGCCATGGGTTCTTCTGGATTTATTTCTGTTAGTTTTGTCATTACTTCGATTGCTTCATGATATTTTTCAAGTCTTGAGAGTATTACTCCAAGTGATTCATAAGCGTCATATAAATTAGGATTTTTTTCTATAGCTTTTTTTAGTAAGACAACTGATTCATCTTCTTTATTTTCAGCAAAAACTATTAAAGCATTCTCATAGAGTTGTTTTGCTTGCTCTTCATCAGATAAATCACGATAAAAAGGCAAAAGACTCACTTTTGCACGATAGATTTGCTCATCTACAGTAAACTCAATATTTTCGTCAGGCTTACGATAATCTTTATGTAAAAAAACTAGAGCGATATTTTTATCCAGCATTTGTGAAAAAACTCCACTCTTAACCAAGCCAATATTTTTATTATTGATAATAACCTCACTATTAAAAGGAGGTAATTTATCTTCAAATATCAATCCTATTAATGATTTTGGGACAGTTCCATAAGTTTTTATTCTAGCTATAACTTCTTGTCCAAGATAGCAACCTTTGTTATAACTTACCGAAAATTTTTCTAAACCTGTTTCTGGTAATAAATTATTTTCATTAATATCTGTTATATATTTTGGTATACCAGCTTCGACTCTTAATACATCAAATAAATTCTCATCTATTTCAATTAAGTTATATTCTTTTGATTTTTGGATAATTTCATTTTTGAAACTTTCATATTGTTTATTTTCAACTGCAATTAAAATACCTTTTCCATTTATTTGGCTTTGTGAAAATAAGTATAAATTAGTATCTAAATAATTAAATTTATGGACAGAATATAATTCAATATTGGTTATTTTTTCTTTAATAATAGACTCTACTATTGGTTTGCTGTGATCGCCTTCTAATTGAATAAAATTATATTCTTCTGATATATTTTCCATCTCAAAATCTTCATTAAAATGAAATGTATCCAAATGCTCTTGTAATATTTCGGCTTGATTATTTTCAGAGATAATAAAAAATGAGTTATTTAATTTATGAATAGTAAAATGAGCTTTAAAATGTGCCTTTCTATCCACAATATTATTTGCTTGACCAAAACCATCATTAATAGTTAAAACATCATTTGTTGTTTGAGTATTAATATAACTAGCAGCATCTTGACCTGTTACTTGTATCAAGCTTAGATTATGAATAAGTCTATATCCACCGTTTTCTCTAACCTGCTGATATGCTTCTTTAAGATTATTTAATAATTTGGGCATGTAAAAACCTCAGCACAAAGATCTATGCTAGTTATGATAATTTTTGATGTTTTAGACAGAGAATGATTCACCACAACCACAGGTATTAGTTGCATTAGGATTAACAAAAACAAATCCTCTACTACTCAAACTATCATTAAAATCTAAGGTCATACCTTTTAGATATATAGCACTTTTACGATCAACAAGAACTGTAACTCCATGTATTAAAATTTGATGATCTTTTTCTTTTACTTGATCATAGCTTAATTTATATGAAAGTCCTGAACATCCACCACCTTGTACACTAAGACGAACAGATACATCCTTATTTTCTTCTTTTTCGAGAGTTCTTTTAATTTCTTCGGCTGCTTTTTCGGTGACAAAAACAATTGTTTTTGGTTTTTCTTGTGTTTGTAATTCTGACATTATATTTATTCCTTTAAAATTTAAATTAAGTTTACCATTATCTATTATATAGGCTAAATCCAAGCTGATTAAAAATACTCAAAAATAAATAATAAACTATGATAGATTCTGAACAACTTTATACATCTGTACCTATTGTTGTATCTATATATCAACTTCTTTTTTCCAATAAATACCTGAAAAATCAATAAACTCAATTTTTTCTTGTATATTATGTAATTTTCGATAGTCTGTAATAGCTTGGTTACAGTTAGGTATTATGCCCCAATCGTCTATTATGACATAACCTCCTATAGATAGCTTTGGATAAAGGTTTTTCATTGCATCCATTGTTGATTCATACATATCACCATCCAATCTTAGAACCGATATTTTTTCTATAGGAGCAGTAGGGAGAGTATCTTTGAACCAGCCTTTTAAGAATTTTACTTGATCATCTAATAATCCATAGTTTCTAAAATTATTTTTTACATCATCGATCGAAACATTAAAAATTTTCATATTATGCCAAATACTATTTGTATCAGCGGGATATAATTCAGTATTTGGCATTGGTAAGCCCTCAAAAGAATCTGCAAGCCAAACGAGTTTATCTTTTATATTGTAAGCTTTTAAAACTGCTCTCATTAATATTGTTGCTCCTCCTTTCCAGACACCTGTTTCAATCAAATCACCAGCTATATTGTTTTTTATAGTTTCAACAATACAATAATGTAAATTATTTAGCCTCTTTATACCTATCATTGTTTCAGCTAAAAATGATATTATGATTCCACCTTCATTTACTTTTTCAAATTCTACAGATTCTTCGTCTATTCGCAATGTATCACTCAAGCATTTTTTTAATAATGTAAGATAGTCAGCTATTATTTCATTTTCGTCAAAATTATATTCAAATTTTGAAAAAATATTACTAGTTTTATATTTATTGATTATGCGTTCTTCATCTACTAATTTATCTTCTAAAACATGATACATTCTCTTTGCATTTGGATAATTAGGATTTAACTCTAAAACTTTTTTAAATGATTCAAAAGCATCTTTTGAACGCCAATATTCAGCCTGACAAAGTCCCATATTATTATAAGCATCTGCATAGTTAGGATTTATTTGTATAGCTTTTTTGTAATAGTCAATTGCTTTATGATAATTATTATTCATTTTAAAAATATTTGCCAAATTAAAACATGTTTCGGCTGAATCAGGATTTTTTTCAATAGCTTCAATTAATAGTTGTATTGCTTGCTTTGTTTTATCGTCTAACATTAATAATTTAGCTAGATTTGTATAAAAATAAATGTTATTTGGAGCAATCTCAATAGATTTTTTTAAATAAAAATAGGCGTTTTGTTTATCGTTTAGATGACTATATATTACACCCAAAAAATGATTAATATCAGGGTTATTAGGCTCAAACTCAAGTAATCGTATATAAAGGATCTTAGCCCCTAAAAAATTTCCTTTTTCATGTTCTTTTTTAGCCGAATTTAATAATATATTAAAATTGCTCATATTTTTCCTTATTTACTATTATATGTCTTTTTCTTTTTTCCAATAAATTCCAGTAGAATCAATAATATATATACTTTCTTTGATGTTATATTTATTTCTATAATCAATAATAGCTTGCTTACACATAGGCAAAGCACCCCAATCATCAACTATAACATATCCACCTATAGATAATTTTGGATAAAGATATTTCATAGCATCCATTGTTGACTCGTACATATCACCATCTAATCTTAGAACCGATATTTTTTCTATCTGAGCATCAGGAAGAGTATCTTTAAACCAACCTTTTAGGAATTTTACTTGGTCATCCAATAATCCATATTTTCTAAAATTACTTTTTACTTCCTCAATTGAAACATTTATAAAATTTGGGTCATTAAAATTTAAATTTTTATCAGCAGGATACAAATTTGGATTTGGTTGTGGTAGTCCCTCAAAAGAGTCCGCCACCCAAACAAGCTTATCTTTTATATTGTATGCCTTTAAAATTGCACGCATTAAGATAGTTGCTCCACCTCTCCAAACACCTGTTTCAACTAGATCGCCATCTATATTATTTTTTATCGTTTCAACAATACAGTAATGTAAATTATTCAATCTTTTTATACCGATCATTGTTTTTGAATATAATAAAGTTTTAATACCTTCATTTACATGTTCAAATTCGATAGATTCCTCATCTACATTAAGCGTATCAGTCAAACATTTTTTTAATAAGGTTAGATGGTCATTTATTAATTCATCATTATCAAATTTGTATTCAAATCTCGAAAAAATATTAAAATTTTTTGAACTACTAATTACTTTTTGTTCAGCTAATAATCTTTCTTTGAGAAAAGAATAAATTGTATCTATATTTGGGTAATTTGGATTTAATTCTAAAACTTTTTTAAAGGCATCATGAGCTTCTATATTATAAAAGTGTTCTGTATAACATATACCTAAATTATTATAGGCATCAATAAAATCAGGTTTTATTTCTATTGCCTTTTTATAATTTTCAATCGCTTTGGGGTAATTGTTATTCATTTTAAAAATATTAGCTAGATTTAAATATGTATCAGCTATTTTAGGATTATTTTTAACAGCATCAGATAATAGCTCTATAGCTTGTTTTGTTTTATCATCAGATAATAATATTTTGGCCATATTTGTATAAAAATCAGGATTATGAGGATTAATTTTAATTGCTTTTTTAAAATAAAGATAAGCATTCTGTTTATCTTTTAGTTGACTGTATATAACACCCAAGAGATGGTTAATATCAGAATTACTAGAATCAAACTCTAGTAACTGTATATAAAGCCTTTTAGCTTCTAAAAAATTTCCTTTTTGATGCTCAACTTTTGCTAAATTAAATATTGAATTAAAATTGTCCATATTTTCACCTCAGTTACTATTATAAGTATTATTTTTTGATTTATTATATAATTTAATACTATTTCAGATTTGAATATGATACTTTAAGGAAGAATATGAATAAAAAACTATCACTGACACTAATTGCATTACTTATAGGCGTCAATATTTCTTTAGAAACCAAAGCTGCAAACAATAATACCAAAGCACTTGTTTCATTACATAATATGCCTACAAATAATTCATTAGAAAAATTTTTTGATAATAGACAAATTAAATTAATTGATGATTATCAGAATAGTTTTAATAAAATAAAAACAGCCAAAGACTTAAACTTGGTTTATAAAAGGTCAGAAGTTTTAGCAACAGATTTAAATAAAAAATTGATAACCATTTCAAACCCTAATATTGATGATTTTAAATGGTTAAAACAATATTTATCAGGGCTATCTTTATCTTATGGTGCAGAAGCACAAAGTATCTATTTAACAACAAATTATAAAGATTTTATCAAAAAATCTCAACTTACCCATGAAGTTTCTGATGATATGTTTTTAAATCTAATGATTAATGCTTTTGGTGATTCTGGTAGAGTATATCCTTCATGGTTTGTCATGACTTGGGACTATGGAGGATATAGCGATTTAGGTAATGATAAACATTTTCATATATTAGAAAAAATAAACAAGACAATGTTAAGTAGTCCCGAATTTAAGGATCAAATTATGGAAGTAAGAAGGCTACTAATTAATGATATAGTCACATCTAATAATTATGGTTATCCCTCAAAAAATGTTATTAGAGAAATAAAAAAAATTATTTCTAATAAATTTATTAAGCCAACAGAGAAGATGCTTTTAGAAAAGAGAATTAATGAAATTAAAAGTGGTCAACAAAAATTTCAATTTAATTGTGTTAAAGCAAAATGCAGTTATGGGTAAAAAAAAGATATTACAATTTAATAAATATAACAGCTTTAATTGCATATCTGTTAATTTTCTGTTAATATACAAGTATAGATAAATTGACGTTGTCAAGGGAAACCTCGGTTAATATTATGCAAGATAAGTGTATTGTCTTAATAGATGGTCAAAAAGTTGAATTGGATAATAATGACATTCTTCAACTGATTGGTAAAAATGTTGATATAAATATGGTGCCAGATTTTTTTGAATTATTTGCAAAATCAACAGATAAACCAAAAAATGAGCTTAATATCAAAGTTAATGATCTGAAGCCTTTATTTCAAAACGATTATCATGCTAATGTTAGAACTATTTTAAAGCAAACTCCTGGTGTACCTAGTACAGTAACAATTAACAATAAAATTTTTATTACTACCTCTAGTTATAAGGTTAATTCAAAAGAGGACAAATTTAATATTAATGAAACCACAAAAACAGTTTTTGGTATTACAGTTGGTAAGACTAAACGTAAAGATGTGTATAAAATAATTAAAGGTAAGATTAAAGAACATAATAATTATATGCAGAATGATTTATTCCAATCTTTTGACGAAATAGGTGTTGCTTTTTATTTTTCTGCTCTTAACGATACAGTTGAAGAAATAATCTTGAGTTCAAAATTTGAAGGAACAACAACTAAAGGTCTTAAAATAAATTATTCGATGGATAAAGCTATTGAATTACATGGTCAACCAAAAATAAGATCACAAGTTATTGCATTTTGGGCAAATTTTTCAGTTTTTATTAAGGATGAAACTATAACCTCAATAAAAATACGATAGAAGTTTTTTCAAGTGAGCCTCTATATGCTCACTAAACCTTTTGCCTCACTTTACAAATTAGAAATTAAACTTTCTAATTTGTATTTATTTTTTGTGGGTATTTTAAAACTCTATATGAGTTCTTAGACCAAAAATATTAACTAAGCCTCTGTCAGAGTTGTAAGCAGGGTTTAAAACTAGTTGATAGTCGGCACTTAAATTAATATTTTGATTTAATTTAAAATTATAATACGTTTCAAAAATAGATTCTGGAGCATATTTTAACTTACCATCACCAATTATAAATCCTAACCCTCCATTAGCCAGATAATCCTTGTGGTCAGATGATATACCATTTATTACAAATGATGCTCCGATGTTATCATCTTTACGACTCCATAACTTACCAGCTAAGTTAAGTCCTAATGCTCCAGAATGATCTATTTCAGTAAACATCCATGTTTGATTATTACCATCATTCCAACTTAATTTGGCAAAGGTACCAATATACTCATTAATATTTTGTTCAAGATTGAGAGCAAAGCCAAACTTTGAATTGTAGACATCTTTGTTACCTAGTTCTGGATTATTTTGTTTTAAATTTATTGCTCTTCGATAATTATCCATCATAGCACTATTATAAAAACCTATTAATCTTGCTACTCCATCCTGTCCAAAGAGATTATATTTTTTATCAAATTCAAGATTTAAACTATGAGCTTTAGAAATATTTAGATCAAGAACCAATCCGTTAGCTTCTGTTGGAACCATCGCAGCAGCAAATAAAACAGACCAATCAATTTGATGTAGCTCAGTTGTAAACATCCATGTATAACCTCTAGTATCAGCGGCATAATCCCATGCTCCAGGTGCCATTAATGACCAGTTTAAAAACTGTGTACGTGGGTCATGAGAATATGAATTATTATCAAAAATATCTGTTAGACCCATTTTACCCAACGAAAAAGTTAAGCGTGATATAGGTCTAACTCCTAATAATTGATTTGCTTCATCTTTTAATTCTTCTGTTTTATTATCTAATGCTAAGTCCTGTCGAATAAAAAGCCGACCTATATACACCGCTGGTTTTGGATCCCCCACTCTAAATGCTTCCCCATTTGAAAATCCTGCTATTCCCTGAGCACTACTTATACCACTTCCACCTGATATTTCAGGATTAAAATATAAACCTGCTCCATTCCATAATCTTCGACCAAGATATAATGTTGATGTAATTGTTGATTCTATCTCAAAAGTATTTTTTAAACTATTTTTGCCTGAGTATAGAGCATAAAAATCAGGATGTCCTTGTATAACATTTGTAAATTGATAATGAAAACTCCAATCTTCTTTAGCCTCATTTTTAACTTCATCAGCTTTTGCATCATTTAAAAATCCTAATGTAGTTAATATTATTAAGCTATATATTAATTTTTTTTTCATTATTTATTATAAATTTCCTTTTAGAGTTTATTTATTGTTAAAATTCTTTGTTATTGAGTATTTTAATATTTAATTATTTTTAGGTATATGTACCCACTTCTTATTAATATTAGCTGTAAAATCAACTTCATTGCCTTGTTCATCCAATAAAAAAACAGGTTGCTGTATTGTTTGTCTGAGTAACTCATCAGAAAACCCAGAAGCTTTTTCATAATTAGATAAGACCTCAGCAACATTATCTTGATAGTTAAGTATTATTCTATTACCACCATTTTTATCTGCATTTTTTAGAGCTTCATGTAATTTTTCAATAATATTATCTTTATTTTTATCTTTTAATTCTAAAGTTGTAATTGCTAAACTGACTGTAATATTTTGATGTGCATGAGATTCTTGAATATTTTTATCAAGATTTGCTTTTAATTTTTCAGAAAAAACTAATGTTCCGTCTGATTTTGTTGATGGTAATAATATTAAAAAACTTTCTTCTGTATGTTTACCGACTAAATCAACATCTTTTCTCAAAAAACTATTCATAGCATTTCCAAGAGTTTGGATTAATGTATTAATATTTTGCTGACCTATTTCTTTTCTTAATTCTTCAAATCGATCAATTTTTACCATGCAAAATGAGTCAGGTTTTTTGTATCGAATTGATTCTTTTAGACCTTCTGTCATTCTTTGCTCGATGTAAGACTTGATGTAAACTCCTGATAACGAATCAGTCAATGTTTTTAGATAAATTTCATTGTATGATTTATGACTTTCATCAAGATAATTATTTGAATAATATATTATTTTGGAAACCAGACTCATGATCATTGCAATAATTATTTCTTGTTCATCGCTATTAATATTAGAGCCTAATGTAATAAAACCTAGTAGAGTCTTGTTATAACTCAAAGGCATAAGTATCTTAACTTTAGAGTTATTTAGACGGGATAAGCTAGGATAAAAAGATAGTTCCTCTTCTTTTAAGGCAAAATGATTAGTTACAAGTTTTTTTTTATCTTCTTCGGATATTTCTATATCGTCATAATTTCTTTCTTCTATTGAGCTAATCGAAACAGCCTTATTATCAAGAATCAAATAAAAATTACCATTCTTATTTCTAAAAAAACTTACTATATGTTCTAATAACTTACCCAAAACAACAGTAATATCATGCTCTATAGTTAATTCAACACAAATATTTTTTAAATTATAAAAAAATAAATTATATTTTAATTCAGCAGGCAAATGATCATACATAACTATACTACTCCTTATTAAAGAATTTTTGCTTTAAAACCCAGAATTTCTTTTGCTTTGGATGTATCTACAGCAAATGGATACTTCCAAAAGTTAATATCGAAAGGAAACGTATGTTCTCTTTTTAACATAAAATATGGTTTATACAACAGATCAAGAGCCAAACTTGAAATTGGGAGAGGTATTCTCCCTAATCGTCTGATTACATCTGATACGGGTTGTGTATACTTTCCAGCAGCATTAAAAATACCATAAACTTCTCTATCCAAAATAGATAACATCATGGCTTCAACAACATCATCTTCATGAATTACTTGAAACATTGGGTCAAAACCAAATATGGTTGGTATAAATGGTTGACTAAATAATGTATTTAGAGGACTACGAATATTTTCGCCTAATATACCACAAAATCTAAAAATAACGATTTTAGGATCTTTACCTTCTCTAATGTGCATTTGGCATAAAACATCAGCCTCTATCTTGTCTCTTAATGCTTGATAAGTTCTATTTCCTCTCAATGGAAAATCTTCTTTTATTAAGACAGGATTATCAGGATTAGCACCATAAATTGATGAAGGGCTTTTGTAAACAAATTTTTTGACACCATATTTATCACATAGATCAAGAAGCCTCATTGTACCAAAAACATTAGTTTCATGAATAAGTTTTCCATTCTCGTTTTTTTGTGGCTTATCAGAATAGGCAAGATGTACAACAACATCAATATCTGGATTCTTTTTAAAAACATCTTCCAAAGCACGAGGTCTGAGATTTTTTGCGGTAGCAAATTCTAATTTGCCATTGGCATCATCATTACTACTATAATCAGTTTCAGAGCTTTTTAAAGCAATAATTTGTTTTATTTGAGGATTAGTACTGAGTTTTTTGGTTAATAATAATCCAAATCCCTCAGTTGCACCAGTAACTAATACTTTCATTTATTAACCTCTATTTATTTTAGATAAGAAAAATATTATTCCTTATTTTTCTTTACCAAATTTTCTATCTCTATTTTGAAAATCATAAATAGCTTTAATCATTTCAGCTATAGTAAAGTCAGGCCAACATGTCTGAGTCACCCAAATTTCACTATAAGCAATTTGCCATAACAAATAATTACTTATCCTTAATTCTCCACTTGTTCGTATAATCAGATCAGGATCAGGCAAATTAGGTGTATATAAATAACTTTGGAATAAATCTTCATTTATGTCTTCTTTTTTTATCTTATCTGACTTTATATCTTCAGCAATTTTTGTCACTGCATCAATAATCTCGGTTCTACCACCATAATTTGTAGCCACATTTAAAATTAAGCCTATTTGTTCTTCGGTTTCTTTTTCAATCCACTCTATTTTTTCACGTAAATTAGGTCTTAGCTCATTAATTCTACCAATAAACTTGACTCTGACACCATTTTCTTTTAATTCTTTGCACTGTTTAATAATAGAATCTTCAAAAAGATTCATCAAGAATTCAACTTCTTCTGGAGCTCTTTTCCAATTTTCTGTCGAAAAAGCATAAACAGTCATAACAGGTATATTAAGATAACGAAAAGCTTTTACCAATTCTTTAACAACTTTTACGCCACTTTTATGTCCAAAAGTTCTTTTTCTACCTTTTCCATTAGCCCATCTACCATTACCATCCATAATAAAGGCAATATGTTTTGGTAACTTATCAAGATTAACACCTAATGATTTGGCAAGCTCTATTGACTGAGAAGGGTCTTTGTAAAGGAATGGAATAGCAAATTTATCTTGCAAGCGACCTAACATCAACACCCCTTAAAATATTAAACATAAATATTAAACATTAAGTTTTCTATTTATTATAAACTTTTATTAGTACATCTTTAGGATTTACTTCTTTAATTGTAACATCTGTTGGAATAGAAAGAATTACAGGTAATCTCTGTGTATTTTCAATTTTATCTATATTCACAAAAACATTTAAATCCTCCATCTTAATATGGTCAAGATCTTGCTTAGTACCATTAAGTCTTATTCTTACAAAACTTGGCTCTATTTTAAGCTTAATTTTATTTATATTATTTATGTCTTTATATTTGGGTTCTATCGGTAAAATAAAAGTTTTTTCATGGTTAATATCATTAACTGTTGTTCTTCCCAATAAAATAACTAATATTATTGAGGCAATTATGGCAACTAACCTTAGATACCAATTATTATTTTTAAAATATTCAGAAATAGTATTTTTCTTTTTTTCTTGAATATTTTCATTATTAGCAAAAACTTTATCATCTGATTTAAAAATTCGTGAATTTAGAGTCATTGTATTTTTCTTTTTATTTTGATATGTATCAAGCAAAAATTTTTCTAAACCCTCCTCAGTTAAATGTCTAAATAACTTTCCTTTCATGGCAATACTAATATCGCCTGTTTCTTCTGAAACAATAATACAAATAGCATCACTTGTTTCAGCCAAACCCAAGCCTGCTCTGTGCCTAGTACCGAGATTATGTTTGCCACTGACAGGCTTAATATTTTCTGAAAGTGGAAGTAATACAGAAGCAGCAATAATTCTATTATCTCTAATAACAACAGCTCCATCATGAAGTGGTGTTCCAGAATAAAAAATAGTTTCTATTACTTCTGGAGATAATGAAGAATCAACTTTGATACCTGTTTCAATAAATTCATTAAGACCAGTACTTCTTTCTATAATGATTAATGCCCCTGTTTTTTTATTAGAAAGATTTTTTACTGACAAAACCATGATATTAATAAAATCAAATAGATCCTTACCTTTGGTAAATAAAGTTTCTACTAATACTCTATCTTCTCCTATATGAGCCAAAAGTCTTCTAAGCTCAGGTTGAAAAACTATAGGAATAGCAAGTATAACTAAAGTTGCTCCATTTTGCATGATCCAAGCCATAGTCCTTAGTTGTAATACATAGTTAACAAGTAAGTAGAATGCAAAAAGAACAAATATTCCCTTGATAATTTGAACAGCACGTGTACCTTTGATTAAGAGTAAGGTACGGTAAATAACATAACTAACAAGTCCTATATCCAAAAAATCTCTAATCCAGATAATATATGTGGAAGAGATAAAAAAAATAAAATTGCTTATAAAGCTTTCCATTGAAAATAAGTCAAAATAACAATACATAATATATTAACTTATATTAACTTATTTTTTGTTTTGTGTATATGCTCTGAACAATTAAAAATCATAGTGTTAATAGTTTGTTAATAAAAAGTAATAGATTTTAATAAAAATATGTTTTCATATCAACACCTTAGGCACATAGGTTTCAGGCACTTTTTATAAATAATTTATATCAACTTTCCTGAGAAAGTAAAATACTTAATTTATTAATTGGTTATTGATATTTTCAATATTATTTTTGATATAGTCAAACATTAATTGTTCATATTTGTAGTAACTATTATCATCAATTAACTTCTTACAATGTCTAATTATTGTATTAGCTTGTTCTTTATTACCTTGAGCTGTTTCGATACTAAACAAATAAAGCAAAAGATTAAGTGAGTTTGGATAAATATTTATAGCTTCAATAACTATTTGTTTAGCTGAATCAAGTTTTTTTAGTTTGAGCAAAAAGTCTATTACATATAAGTTGATATGAATGTAGTCAGTTTCATAAATCATTCTTTTAGTTTGTAAATCAGGATTTTTATTCATCAAATCAAATGCTTGGTTAATTAGGGTAATGACATATTCATGTGAAGAATTTAGTTTATGAAAATAATTAATTAACATCATCAAATAATGAATCTTGTCTTGATCAGATGATTTTTCAGAAAGAAGAGCTTCATTTAATAACTCTGAGTTACGAGTAAATTTTTGCATAACTTCATCATTATCCTCAGAAGAAAAATGATTAATATTTATTGGATATACTCTGACCAGTCTATTTTGATTAGTTATTAGATCGTTGAGAGAGTCATAAATATTTTCAGCTACAGGCTTTGTATAACGAACATTTTTATGATTTCTAAAAAGTCTTGGTTGAGCATTTTGACATTTTATTCCACCAAAATTATCAACTACATATAAAAAATTGGCTACTCCCTGCTCAAAGTTAATCGCATCATGCAGATTAGCCTTTGTATTTGGATCCATTTCTTCATCCGCATCTAAAAATAAGATCCAATCACTTTTAACATGTTCAAGAGCTACATTTCTAGCTGCTGAAAAATTATTGTCCCAATCATATTTAAATACTTTAGCACCATATTTTTTGGTTAGCTCTAAACTCTCCCCATCATTAGATCCAGTTTCAACCACAACTAGCTCATCAACCAAGCTAATAACACTTTCTATAGTGCGAAGAATATTTTTTGATTCATTTTTAACAATCATACAAAGAGCTATTGTGTCATTATTTTCTTGTTCAGTAAAAGCCATGTCTAACCTCAAAAGCAATTATTATAGAATATTCGGAATAATACCAATTTTTCTAATTTATTATACTATTTTATGATTTATTTTGTGACAATTTTTTTATTAAAAATATTCAATCATCGATTCCTATTAATTATTTAATATTGCTATACTAAAAGAGTGCTTTTTTATTCAAAAAAGTATTAAATTAAAAATAATAATTAGTAAGAGGTTTCTTAAATGAAAAAAATAAGTGTTTTATCGTTGTTAATTTCGTCATTGGTTTGCTTTTCTTGTACCAGTACAACTCAAGTAAATGTTAATCCTAGCCCAAGTCCGTCAGCTTCAATAAATCCAAGCTCATCAGTTTCACCTAGCTCAAGTGTTAAGCCAAGTTCATCAGTTTCACCAAGCTCAAGTGTTAATCCAAGTACAAGTCCAACTCCGTCAGTATCATCAGTACCTGTTAAAGCAGAATGTATTGATTTAGTTGTAGGTCAAAGTTATGATTCTACAGTATTTAGTAAATATTGCCCACCTATACCTAAAGTTGGAACAAAATGGGTTTATAATTTTTCAGGATTATCAACAACTTATGATACAAGTGTTGAAGTAACAGCTGTTCAAGGAGATTCATATACTATTCATACTAAAGGTCCTAGTGTTGATCAAACAACACAAACAAAAAATACAGGTTATCAAGACGTTGATTCTAGCGTAATGTTTAAATATGTAGGTACAGAGGATGTAAATGTTGGATCTGGTTCATATCCTGCAAGTGCAAAACTAACTACTATTTCAACTAAAAGTGGTGTAACTACAAATCTTACATATTGGCTTGCCAAAAATGTTGGTGTGGTAAAAGTTAATTCAGATTCAGCTACCGCCTATGGAACTATCTCAGCCTTAGTTACCCTAAAATCATTTACACCATAATAAAGTAATATATTTAAAATTAGACTTTTCTTAATAGATAAGTCTAATTTTTTTGATATTTTTAGCTGAAAATAATATTTATTACGAGACATAGTGATATTAGAATTAACAAAATTTACTTATAATCAAAAACATCTAAATGCAAAATAAATAGTGTAAAATAATTTATAGGAAACATAGAAACTCATTACAACGTGACTTCTTAATCAAAGCATCCTAAAAATTATATAAGAAGGCATAAAAAATTATGAAGAAAATAGCAAAATATTTTTCATTGCTCTTAGTACCAATTATTGCTTTTAGTTGTGCTAGAAAAGTTACAAATCCTAACTCAAATAAAGTTTTACAATTTACTTTAAAAGTTAAAGGTAAAATGATCCTTGATAATCCAAATATTACCTATTACGTAGTTTTTTATGCTCCTAGAACCTTGACTCCAGATACAACAATTGTTGATACAAATATAGGGCCAAGAATAAATACCCCAAGTTTAACCCAGAGTAATAGCTTTTTACAGGGAAGATTACCATTTATAGATGCTTTACCAGGCGATCAGCCTTCCAAATGGACTGATTTTTATTATATAACTTCGGTTAATGGTAGAACAGTTGTTGGTAAAGGTAAAATTGATGATAAAGGTATACCAATTATAGAAACTAGAGATTATCAAAATCAAAATACAAAGCCTATAATTACCAATAATATAGTAAGTGGTTATCAAATAGAGATATTTCTTGAATCATTAAATGCTAATCAAGCAAATATTGATAATAAACAAGCAAGTCTTGTAAATACTGTTATTGCAAATGTAGCAACTAGTGACAATATTGATTCAGGGCGAGGAGATATTTATGATTATTGGAATAATAATACTCCATTCAGTATCACTACTGCTGAATCTCAGAGTTCAGGCTCAGATATTACTAATAGTCCTAGTCTAAAAAAGACACCAAATAATCCTAACCCAACTTTACCATTTGGGATAAATCCAGATGATGTTAATATAACTGAATATTATTATAAGGTTACACAGTAAAATATAATTGAGATTTTTGATAGATAAAGATTATTTTTTGGGAACAAGGTAAAAATCATAAGATGCAAGAAAATAAAGAAACCAGTACGTCAGAATTATTCTATCCATCAGACGAAATAATACAAAATGCTAACATAAAAGAATATGATTCTCTTTATCAATATTCTATCGAAAATAGAGAAAAATTTTGGGAAGAACAAGCAGAATCTCTTGAATGGTACAAAAAATGGGATCAAGTTTTGGACTCAAGCAATAAACCCTTCTATAAGTGGTTTGTAGGTGCAGAAACTAATATTATTCATAATGCAATTGATCGACATTTAAAAACTTGGCGAAAAAATAAATTAGCTATTATCTGGGAAGGTGAGCCAGGTGACGTAAAAACTTATTCTTATCATGGTCTTAATCGTGAGGTTTGTAAGTTTGCTAATGTCCTTAAAAGCATGGGGGTAAAAAAAGGTGATATTGTTACCATATATATGCCTCAAATACCTGAATTAGTCATAGCAATGCTTGCTGTGGTTAAGATTGGAGCAGCTCATAGTGTTGTTTATGGAGGATTTAGCTCTGAATCTTTAGCATCACGTATTCAAGATGCAAAAAGTAAAGTACTGATCACTGCTGACGGTGGATGGCGTAGAGGTAAAATAACTGACCTAAAAAAAATAGCCAATGAAGCAATGTCAAGATCGGCAACTATTCAATCTTGTATCACAGTCAGACGTACATCTCAAGAAGTTTATATGGAGTCAGGTAGAGATTATTGGTATCATGATCTTGCCAATCATCCTGTAGCTAGTAATAAATGTGAAACAGAAGTGATGTCTTCTGAAGATATGTTATTTATACTCTATACATCTGGTACAACAGGCAAACCAAAAGGATTAGTTCATACTCATGGTGGTTATAGCCTTTATACTTCTGTTACTCACAAATATATTTTTGATATAAAAGATGATGATAGATGGTGGTGTGCTGCTGATCCAGGATGGATTACAGGTCATAGTTATCTTGTATATGGGCCATTAATAAATGGTACAACTATTATGATGTATGAAGGTGCCCCAAATTACCCATATCCTAATAGATGGTGGCAAATAATAGAAAAATATGGTGTCACAGTACTTTATACTTCACCAACAGCAATTAGAGGATTAATGAGATTTGGTGAGCAATGGCCAGAGCGTCATGATCTCAGTAGTCTTAGATTGCTAGGATCTGTAGGTGAGCCTATTAATCCAGAAGCTTGGAAATGGTATCACAAAGTTATTGGCAAAGAAAAATGTCCCATTATGGATACATGGTGGCAAACTGAAACAGGTGGTGCTATGTTATCCCCTCTCCCAATTACACCATTAAAACCAGGCTCTGCAACCAAACCATTTTTTGGAAATGAGCTTGCCGTTGTTGATGAGGCAGGTAATGAAGTAAAGCCTAATGAAGAAGGTAAATTGGTTATTAAAGCTCCATGGCCTGGTATGGCTCGAACTATTCTCGGTGATGATCAGAGATATGTTGATACTTATTGGAATGATTATAAAGCTCAAGGTTGGTATAAAGCTGGAGATTCAGCAAAAGTCGATCAAGATGGATACTTTTGGGTTATTGGTCGTATTGATGATGTTATCAAAGTAAGTGGCTATAGGCTTGGAACTGCCGAGATCGAGAGTGCTTTAGTCAGTCACCCTGCTATTTCAGAAGCTGCCGCCATAGGTTTACCGCATGAGCTAAAAGGTAATGCTATTCATACCTATGTCATTTTGAGGAATGGTTTTGTTGGTAGCGAAAAGCTTGAATCAGAGCTAAAGGAACATGTTGCGTCTGAAATGGGTAAATTTGCCTTACCAGAAAAGATTAATTTTGTTGAACAATTACCAAAAACCAGAAGTGGGAAAATAATGCGTAGAGTTTTAAAAGCTCGTGCGTTAGGTCAAGATGAAGGTGATACTTCAACTTTAGAGGAATAAAATATACTACTAATTAATGGATAGTTTAATTGCTTATTCGTTAATTAGGGTTATAGGGATAAAAAATTAATTAAAAGAAAGAAAGTTTTTATTATTTTTTAGTATAAGTAAATCATAATATTTTTTTAAATTTATTTTATGAATATAAAAGTTAGTGATACAAATTTAGCATTAAATATAGGAGTTTCTACTCCTAAGAGTAATTTGGCTGTAGATAATACTAAAAATGATAATATAGGTTTGCAACATTCTCATGAGGATAAATTTAAAAAGCCTATTCATAAAACACATAAAAATAATCCTATACCAAAAAATACAAAAATAGATTTTAGTAATTCATCATCAGAATCAAATACTTCCAAAACTGAGTTTCATGATGTCAAGTTAGATGCAAAAACATCTATAGGATTAGCTAGTACAGCACTTTCGGTTATAAAAATCCCTGCTATTGAACCAGTAAAAATAGCTCTCAGTTGCTTATCTACTGATTCAAAAAAACAAGACTTATCAAAAGAAATAGAAAATAAAAATTTTGAAGGTGTAGCAACAAATTCTATTGGTTTTGTACAAAGTACTTGGGGGACAACTACTAGTATATCAAGTTTTGTTGACACTGCTGCCAAAGTTGGTGTAGACTTAGGGTTGATTTCATCAAATGTGTCATCTAATGTATGTAAAGTAACTTCGTCTGTTTCTGGGATCGCAACAAAAATAACTATACCTTTTGCTGTTGTTGGTATAGGATTATCAGCATGGGATATAAAAAAAACACAAGATATTGTTAATGTTCAAGCAAAAAAAGTAAAAAATAATCATAATACCTCAAATACAAAAAAATTAAATAACGAACTATACACAGTAAGAGCTAACAGAAATATAAAATCAGTTGCTTTTGGACTATCAGTTATATCAACAAGTGCATTAATATATTCTATCAAAAAGCCAAATAGTGCTTATATAGCTGCACCTGTATCATTAGTTGCAGGTATTTCTAGCTCTTTAGTTTCTGTTATGTCAAGCCCTAATCTTAGAGTACAAGTAAAATATAATTTGGGCGTTATGAAGCATATTGTAACTTCTAAAATAAGAAATCAATAAAAAAAGAGTTATCCGAAGATTAAAATAATTGTTTTGGATACAGATAATATTGACAAAAAACCAAACTTTTACACCAATAATTTACCTAATATTGATTATAAAGCTTTTGCTGACGACCTTAATAAAATAAAAAATGAAATAAATTCCAATTTGTCAGAAAAAGATCGTGCCCATCTAAAAAAGATAGAGAGATGGGGTAGAGCTTGTACATTATTAGGATACGTAACATCGTGGATTTTTCCAAACCCAATAATACCTCCATTTTTTTAATATAATGGTTGGTAAAACTGATATGAAAAAAACTTCAACAATACCACGTAAACTAAGGGCATA
>JACMQJ010000428.1 GCA_014377055.1 Candidatus Sericytochromatia bacterium | reverse complement strand
GTTATTAGATCCATTAGCTGACAAATTATTAATTACTGCTGCATTGATAGCTTTGATTGAATGGCGTTTAATCCCAGGTTGGAGTGTTGTTATAATAATAGCAAGAGAATTTTTAATTACTGGTTTACGTTCAATACTTGCAGAAGCAGGAGCAAAAACTATGGGAGCAAGCGTATTGGGTAAAACTAAAACGGCATTACAAATGTCTGCTATCATAGCTCTACTTTTTGATTTACCAGAAATTGGTATAGTTATTTATTATATAGCTGTTCTTTTTACCATAATATCTGGTGTTGACTATATGTGGCGTTCACGTGATTATCTCAAGTTTAAATAAATAAATTCTTATAATTTACGAGGGTTTCTATGATTATAAACATTAAAAAATTTATTTTTTCAGTTGTTACCTTATCTTTGAATTTGTCAGCTTGTATATTTTTTTCTTGGATCAAAATGTTCAATGTCATGGCTATCTATCTTGCTAATATATTTTTCACTATAAGCACAAAAACCTTTTTGCTCACTTAATAGCATAGAACGTAATTTAGCATTTTTTGACTATTTTTACTATCATAAGCTAAATTAGAATCTATTATTTTTGAATTTTTATCTTTAATTAAATACTTCATCATCTGAAAAATTATATGCGTTTCCTATTTTTAAATACTCTTTCATTAATTTAATTTTTTGCTCAGCATTTTGTTCCTGTTTAATTAACCTTTTTAATTCAATAAATCGATCCCATTTTTCTAAGCCTTCCTTGCCATAAATACTTTTGACATTAAAATCATTAATTAAAAGATCGTTAGAATCATCTCCAATAGGTGTAATACCTCTATGAGCAATAATTTTTCCTTGATCATCAAATTCGAGTATTATTCTTTCTTCTGGTGCAAATTGGGAAGCTATAATTGGACTATGAGTTGCAACAAAAAATTGTGTATCATGAACAGTCTGCTGATAAGTATCAATTAAATCATAAAGAAAATCTGGATATAAGCTATTTTCGGGTTCATCTATTAATAAAAATCCATTATTTATTTTACGATTAAAATAAAGAGAATAAATATATCCTATTCTGAATATAAAATTGCGAATACCAGTACTCAAATCACTATACTTTATTGTTTCACCTGTTGTTTTTAACTTGATATAATCTTTGAGATTATCACTAAGTTGAATAGAGCTACTTGCATTTTTATAATCAAATTCAAGACCTGCTTTATAAAGTATTTTATTCCACACTCCAGATAAATTTTCTAATATTTCAGGATTAAAATTATTAAATTCTTCTTTCACCTGTTTTACGGTTTTACTTTGATTTTCTTCAAGATTTTCAAAAGTACGATAATCTTCATCTCTTTTTTTAACAAGATAAATCAATAATTTCCAAAATTCTTTAACCTGAGAATTAGAAACTTCTTTAAAAAAGTCAAATTTTTTGAATAACTCTAAAGCTTCATTTAGATTTGCTTCAGGAACATCATTTATACCAAGTAATTGATTCTCACTACTTTCTGCAGGTGAATAAATTATTACATAATCAGAATTATCTATTAACTCAAAATCTTGATTATCTTCTTTGAATTCAATAATAATTTTTTCTGAATCTATAATCTTTTTATCAGAAATACTTCTTAATGAACATTGGATTAATTTTAAAATAGTCGATTTACCAGTACCATTTTGTCCAATAAAGCATACTTTATCAAGAGGTTTACCAGCTCTTAAATGATCTTCAGGATAAGTCAAATCAAGCTCAAAATTACTGAATTCCTGATAGTCGGGTATTATTATTTTACTTATTTTCATATAATAACTAATTGCCTATGTTAAAAATATCTACTTATTCCTTAAATTGAATTAAATAATTTTATCATATTTTCTACTCAAGAATATAAAAGACTCTCAAATAAATCTGACATTTGTTCAACCACTTTAATATCCTCAAATAAAACGTGTTCTTTTTCAAGGATTTTATTGGATATTTTTTGACGATATTCTTTGTCATTAGCTATTTTTAACGACAAATATATGTATTCCTCAATACTTTTAGCTATGCAATCATCCATATTCATTTTTTTATACATAGCATAAGAATATCGACTCTTCTGTGATTTACTTGGTAAGGTTACAACAGGTGTTCCGACAACCATCGCGTCATAAGTTGTATTTACGCCACAAAAATACGGTGTATCAAGCATAACATTGGCTATTTTTACCATATTGATATAATCAGGCCCACTCATTATTCTTGGTACAAATCTAATTCTATTAAAATATTCTCCATGACTTACTCTTAATCTATTTTTTAATAACTCAGTTACATTAGGATCATTATCTTCAAATAAAACATATACTGCATTTTTATCTCTCTTTAATATCTCATAGGTAATTAAGTCAAAATCAGGATGAATTTTACGAATATTCTGGCTACAAATATAAATATTATCTTGCTCTAAAAAACCAAAATCACTTTTTGGCTTAAATGTATTTGGTAAAGGAGTTCTAAAATAATAAGTCAGCAATGAGTCAATCCAAACTAGTTTTTCAGAAAATTGTGACTCACTTTCTTCATGTTGCATCAATTTACTTGAAATATAATAATCCATTTGTGGAATACCACTACTTACAGGCCAACCCCAACTTGTACACTGTATAGGTGCTAATCTAAAAAACGGTAAAAAATAATTTATTGGATCTGTTCCAACTTCCCAATAATAAAGTAAATCAAATTTGGCATTTGTGATAACTTCAATTGATTGATTAATATTTTCGGGTAAATCCAAATACCTTATTTTGGGATTTTTGATGCTTGGCATAACTATTTTTATTTTTGCTTGCTCATCACAAATAATTGTAATATTAAATTTATCTGTTGAGAGCCTATTTATCAAACCTTTCATACATGTTGTAAAAATACCTTCATGACCTCTTGTAACTATAAATCCAAGATTAGGAATATTTATTTTTTCTTTTATTTGATACGTCTTTTTGACAGCTAATTTTTTAAAAACATCCGCATATCTCTTTCTAAGTTCAAGATCTTCTCTACCTTGATAAATAAGTGAAAACGGTATTTTTATATTTTGTTGTTGTAAATCATATAAGTCAAGTTTCAAATCATTGTTAATATATTGAGCCAAATTATTATTTAGTTCTTTTTGATAATTATCTATATCATCATTATTGAATGATATTGGTGCATCTATTGTATCAGCATAAAACTTTATTGATTCTTTTTTAGGATCAAAGTTATAAATATCATGATAAGTTTTTTTTGAATTATTTATATCACCAATTTTTTCATAAGCTTTTGCCAAATTATAATAAGCTGTAATAAAATCTGGTTTAACTTCAATTGCTTTTTTAAAGTTATTTATGACTTCAAGCCAATTATTTTGCTTGGAAAAAATAAATCCTAAATTATTATATATATCAGCTTCATTAGGATAAATTTCTTTGGCTCGATTGTAATATTTAATAGCTTGATCATAATTGCCTTGATTCATAAGTGTTTTAGCTATGCCTAAAATATCTAATGTATTATTTATATCAGTAAGCTTATTATTTTCTTGCTCCAAAAAATCATTTGCTATTTTTAAATTATTTGTAGCTTCAATAAAATCAGGATTTAATTTTAAGGTTTGTTGATAGTATATAACTGCTTGACTAAATCTTTTTTGATCTAATAATAAGTTACCAAGATTAAAATAAGCCTTAAAGTGATTGGAATTAATTCTTATTGCCTCTAAATAGTTATTTTCTGCTTCAATAAAATCACCTTTTTGTTTTAAAGTATTTGCAAGATTAAAATATGCCTCAGCAAAGTTAGGAGCAATCTGTATAACTTTTTTAAAATTTAAAATAGCTTGATCAAATTCACCTAGCCTTCTATAATTTTCGGCAAGGTTGTTAATATACATTGGATGATTATTAATTTCAATTGCTTTTTTAACATATTCAATAGCTTCTGAATATGATTTTTTTTGACTGTATAAAACACCCAACAAATGAATTACTTCATGATTATTTGATTCAATTAACAAAATTTGTTTATACAAATTCTCAGCAAGATCTAGTTTATTATTTTGATGATACTGTTTGGCATTATTAAATATTTCTTCTATATTATTCATTTTCGCTTTTAATAAAATATGGTAAACATCATAATGTTTACCATATTTTTAAAGTTAATTGTAAGATTAATTTTATTATTTAGCTTATTTTTTTTAAGAGTTGCAATAATTTAGGTATAATGTCAACTATAAAAATTAGTACTATTTTTAACTACAAACATTATAAGTTGAGATATTTTACATAGTAAGGGGAAAAATTTATGCCAATTATACCTTCAGTTATTGAGCAAACGAGCAGAGGAGAAAGATCATCAGACATCTTCTCAAGACTTTTAAAAGAAAGAATAATTTTTATTGGTAGCGAAATAGAAGAAAATATAGCAAATCTTGTTGTTGCTCAGTTAATCTTTTTGGAATCAGAAGACTCTGAAAAGGATATTTTTATTTATATTAATAGCCCTGGTGGTTCTGTCACTGATGGTATGGCTATTTATGACACTATGCAATATATCAAAGCACCTATCAACACTATTTGTTTAGGTCAAGCTGCAAGTATGGGAGCATTTTTATTAGCTGCAGGTAGTCCAGGTAAAAGAATGGCATTACCAAATGCAAGAATCATGATTCATCAACCGATGGGTGGAGCAAGAGGTCAAGCAACTGATATTGAGATACAAGCTCAAGAAATTTTACGTATGAGAAAAATGCTTAATGATTTATTGGTAATACATACAAAACAACCATTAGAAAAAATTGAAAAAGATACAGAAAGAGATTTCTTTATGTCGTCAGCTCAAGCAAAAGATTATGGTTTAATTGATAAGATAATTATTCCAACAATAGGTGAAGATAACATACCAATGCCTCTTCCTGATGACGCTGCACCACCAAAAAAGAAAGATTAAATAAGTAATTAAAAAGAGCCTCAATATACATAAAACTATATATTGAGGCTCTTTTAATGCAATAATATTTTAAATTTTTAATTATTTTAAGCAAAAGTGATCAGTTTATTAAGTGATAAGCTAACTACTAGCATATAATGTAGCAAAAGCAATTTATACTTATCGGTTTATATAAAACAAAATATTTTTTTAGTATATCAACAAATATGAAATAAGGCTTTTAGAATTTTTTGTATTTTAATTAAATAATTTTTTTAGAGATACAAAATAGAATACATAAAAAAGGAGTAATTAATGAAACATTTTCGGGGGGCAATGATTGTTGCCTTTGTTGGCTTAATATTAGCTGGCTTATGGTCACATTTTGAGGGAGGTAACTTACAAGTTGTAGGCTCTGCTGTATTTATTACATTTATACTGTCTATACTTGAGATTAGTTTATCTTTTGATAATGCTGTAGTTAATGCCGCTGTTTTGGAAGATATGGATCCTATTTGGCAAAGAAGATTTTTAACATGGGGTATATTAATTGCTGTTTTTGGTATGCGTATTTTCTTCCCTATAGTGATAGTAGCAGTAGTTGCTTCACTTGATCCAATTAGTGTTGTAAAAATAGCATTTACAAAGCCTGACGAATACGCAAGATACCTTACATCTGCACATGCAGCTATCTCTGCTTTTGGTGGTATGTTTCTTTTAATGGTTTTTTTAAAATTTATCCTAGATCCAGAAAAAGATATTCATTGGATTGATCCAATAGAAAGACAATTAATTAAAATAGGAAAGCTTGAGTCGTTTGAAATATTAATTGCTTTGGTTGTTTTAATGATTGCTCAAACATTTGCAACTGGTCAAACTCATCATGATATAAGTGGAATAGCAAATATTGTTACAGATGCAGATATTTTTAAAGAAAAAGTTACCATTTTAGTTAGTGGATTAACTGGTTTGGTTTCATACATAGCTATTGATGGTATATCTGGTTTACTTGAAGGATCAGAAGAACAAGCTTTAGCTGAAGGTGTAAAAAAAGCAGGTATGGCAACATTTTTATACTTAGAAGTGTTAGATGCTTCATTCTCATTTGATGGCGTAATCGGTGCTTTTGCAATCACTAGAGATATTATTATTATTGCCATTGGTCTTGGTATTGGTGCAATGTTTGTTAGATCATTAACTTTATTTTTGGTTGAAAAAGGAACTTTGGCAGAATATATTTATCTCGAACATGGTGCTCATTATGCAATTGGTCTTTTGGCATTGATTATGTTTGCTGGTATAAAATATGATGTTCCAGAAGTTGTTACAGGCTTAAGTGGTATTATCTTTATTGGATTATCGTTATTTTCATCAATTTCTTATAATAAAAAGAATCCAAAAGAAGCTTAAAAAACTTTACTAAAAAAATAGGTCAAAAATTATATTTGACCTATTTTTTATTGATTTATTTTGTTCTAAAAAATATTTAAAGTCATTTATTTTTAAAAATACTAAACCTTTTTGTATGACTTGCTGCCGTTGGATATGAGGGACATTTTAATTGACAAATTGAAGATGTTTCAAGGCTCACTTTACTAATATTATTCAAATTAATTAATCCTGAAAAAGTATATTTTATTTGCTAAGATAAGTTTAAGTATATATGATATTACTTTCTCAAAATATTTATTGTACCTCATAATGTAATATTGACACTCAAACGAGGCAAGCTCACGTGTAATTAATAAACCCTAGTAAACCTAAAAATTATCATCATAGCTCAAAAACCTAGTATAATTTAGATTGTATTTAATAATATTTGGAGTATCAAAATTGCAATTAGCTAGAGTAATAGGGAATATAGTTTCAACAGTAAAACACCCTTCTCATGAAGGTCATAAGCTAATGCTGATACAGCCGCTTAGCCAAAATCTTGAAAAAAAAGGCAACGTTATGATTGCTATAGATACTGTTCAATCAGGAGAAGGAGATTTAGTTTTACTATTAAGTGAAGGTGGATCTGCAAGACAAATTTTAAATGATCACATAGAATCTCCTATCAGAGCTGTTATTGTTGGTCTAGTTGATAGTATAGATATACATGTTAGCCAATAAAGAAATATCAGCAACAGCAATTACCCTAAAATATTATGATATAGGTGAATCAGATAAAATTTATGCTTTATTTAGTCGTGAGTATGGAATAATAAGGGCTGTAGCTAAAGGTATAAAAAAGCCTAAGAGTAAATTTAGTGGTAGATTAGATTTACTTAATGTTAACGAGTTGGTTATTAGAGAAGGAAGAAATCTTGGAACTATTGTTGAATGTGAATCATACAAGGTGTTCCCACTTTTAAGATTAGATTATGATAAATTAATTTATTCGCTTTTTTTAGGCGAATTAATTTTATTATTCAGTAATGAAGGTGAATCATTTGAACAAGTTTTTGATTTATTAATATCTACTCTTGAAGCAATACAAAAAGCTGATATTCCATTAATTTATATAATCTGGTTTGAAATACAATTTTTATCATTGCTTGGCTACCAATCCAATTTTTCTGAATGTGATATTTGTAAGCAAAAAGTAGCTGAAAAAAATAACCGTTTAGGCTATAGTTTATCAACAGGAAGTATAATTTGTGAACATTGTCTTAAAATAACCTACAATTACAAAATTATTGATGATAGTATCAAAAATATACTTAATAACTTAAAATATATTGATATAAATAGTTTAAGTGAATTTAATGCAGAAGCAAAAAACTTAAATAAGATCCAAGATGTTCTAAAAGAATATCTTTCTAGTTTATCAGAAAGAAAAATTAAAACTTTAAGCGTTTTTGATAATTAAAATATAATAAATTTAATTTACTAATCTTGCTGTTCTTGCTTTTTTTACAACTGATACAGTTTTATCTTCTTCATTCAACTTTTCAAATTTAAATTGATTTGCCAAACCTTCAAGATTGTAAGCCAATTGTGTAATATTCGAGACACTTTTACCAATTTGATGAACAGATGCTGTCTGCTCCTCTGCTGATGCAGCAACTTGTTCAGCTATAGAAGCGTTATTTTCGGCAACTTGAAAAACTTGATCCATCGTTTTTACAATTGTTTGACTACTTCCAGAAAGATTTTTTACGTCAAGATCAATAACTTGTATTCGTTGTAATGTTTCTTTGACGGATGAATTTATTTTATCAAGCGACATTTCTGTTTCTTTGATAATTTCAACGCCTTGTGAAACTTCCTCTGTTCCATGAAGCATTGATATTATAGATTTTTCAGTTAAGCTTTGAATACTTTTTACAATATCACCTATTTGATAAGCAGCTTGTGCCGATTCCTCAGCCAATTTTCTAACTTCTGCTGCCACTACAGCAAAGCCTTTTCCTTGTTCTCCAGCTCTGGCTGCCTCTATAGCTGCATTCAAAGCCAAAAGATTAGTTTGTGAGGCTATTGTAGTTATAGTTTCAACGATGCGTCCGATTTGACTTGACTGCTCACCTAATGCTTGAATTGCTAATGAAGAATTACCTACAGTTAATTGTATCTCTTCCATTTGGATAGTTGCTTTTTGAACTGTTGCTATACAAGCTGTTGATACTTTATCCACCTGATCAGTATAAGCTAATAACTCTCTTGTATTTATTACAACTCTATTAACAGCTTGAATAATAATACTAACAGCTCTATTTGCGGTTTCTACATGTTCAACAAGCTTTGTACCACCCTCTGCAACAAATTGTATACTGGTTGCTACTTGTTCGGTTGCTTTACCAGTTTGATCGGTAGAGTTTGAAAGATGTTTGGAGTTTTCGGATAGTTCTGATGAAGAAAAGGCTATTTGTTGAATTGTTTTTGATAAATGTTCAATATAGTTATTAAATTTGTCTGCAAGTTGACCAATCTCATCTTTTCTATTAACTTTAACTCTGACTGTAAGATCTTTGGTATCAATCATAGCATTATTCAAATCTTGGATTGGTAAAACTATTGCCTTAGTAAGCATATATGCTAGAGTAAGACTAGTTATTATAGCAATAGCTAATAAAATTAAAATTTCGTAAGTCATACTTAGACCACCAAATTTTAAAAACATAAAAACGCCTGAAAGACACACAATAAAGCATATCTCAACGTAAATTACTGTTTTTACAAATATACTTTGCTCATAGTCTTTATTCACAATACCAAGCCTCAAAAATTTTTATGGAATTCTAATATTATTATATATTGAAGCTTCTATAATCCATATAGATAAACATTTATTTAAAGACAATATTATTTCTTAAATATTAGCTAAAAAACTATTTAAATTAATTTCTAGCAAAAAATGGGCAAATAATATTTTGTAGAAAAGTCTAAATCTGAGGAATATTATTATCGTAGATTTGATCCTTGACTCGTCTATCTTACATTACCATTACAAATATTTAATTCTGACAATGTAGACATTAACGTTTTTTTCATAAAATTTATTGCTGATTCATTAAAACTTTTTTAGATTCTTTGTTCTGATATATTTATACCTAAATTTGAACATATCTGCTTTAAGTAGCTTAAAGTACAATCATGATTATTATGCCAACCAAGTATTAGCCTTTGAGCAAATTTTTCTCCTGTCAACTTATATTTTCTTTTAACAAAAACACTAT
>JACMQJ010000067.1 GCA_014377055.1 Candidatus Sericytochromatia bacterium | reverse complement strand
TCAAGTTTCTCAATTGTTTTTTTCTCTATTGAATTTATTAACTTAAAAGGAGATATATTAAATCCATCTTTTTGTATTCTTAGATCTTGATTGTTTAAGACGGTTTCAACAAAAATTGGCTCATTTATATTGAGATTAGAATCAGAAACAGTTACTTGTGAAGAACTAGTCTTTTCTTTGACTGCAAAATTAGATAGAGTAACATTAAATTTTTCATCATTATTATCTTTGGTAGTTTGTACATTTAAACTACCTTTATTTTTTATATGAAAAAAATTTTCAAACTCAATATTTATCATTTAATTATTTCCTTAAAATTTTTTTTTACTTTTTACTTTTAAAGCTAACATTAATTTTCTTTTTTCCGTATTCTCTTGATAACGAGTATCTTCTTGCAATACATCTTCTTTTTTTCTCATCTGCCTATTGAATATTTGACTTGCAATTTCATCCATAAGCTTATTTTCCCACTTCTTAAACTCTTCCTTCCATTCCTCATTTTTTTTCTCTTTGTGCTTCTCAATAATCTTTTTTTCTTTTGAAGCCTGTGTAAGTTTTTTTCTTACATCTTCTACCTTAAGATTAGATTTTGTTACGATTCTATTTTGATTATCTATTTTCCCAGTTAAGTTCTGTAAAAACAAATTTGTATTTTGTACTTCGGCAACTTCGCCTCGACTTAGGTATCCTTCAAGAGATTTTTGTGCTTTTCCTCTTTTTTCTACCAAAGTATTTAGTGCAGCAACTTCCAAGTCTCTTGTCCTAATTGACCCAGCTAATTCAGCTTTGAGCTGGTCTTCCTTTCTAGTTCTCATATCAAGTATTTTTTGTAGTTGATAGACAAATCTTTTTGTAGGAGCCAATTTAAAACACCTTTTATATCTAAATAGAATTCTTGAAAAAAATAAAAATTTTTATACAACACATATAAATTATATAACACATATAATTTATATTTTAGAACATAATTTTAGGTTTTTGGAAGTGTTTTATACTTAAGTTAATAATTGCCTACGACATAGACACCTCATGAAGTTTTACTAAGCATAACATTTATTTCTTAACAGTTATAACATTAGGTACTTAACGAAGATTTAACACAAATAAAATATATTTTCACTGTATTTAACAAATATTTAATTTACAGAATCAGAATTTAAATCTATACTAAAAATTGAGAAGTCTAAAAAGATTAATTAGTTTCTTAAAAATTTAAGACATTAAACTTTATTTTATTATTTTAGAAGGAGAAAGCTAAAATGGCTGACGTTAGAATTAGTGCAAGAAGTACTTTGGGTGCTTTAAACAAATGGGTTGAAGTTATTTCAGGAAATATGACTGGTTCACAAATCGCTGGTTACAAAGCGACGAGAATAACTTTTGGTGACTCACTTGTAGACATTGTTAGAGGTGGTAGTGGAAATACTGGTACATTAGGTGGTATAAATCCAGTTCAAATTGGGAGTGGTGGTATTTCAGTTGGTGGAACTACAACAGACTTTAGACAAGGTTCATTATTACAAACAGGTAACAATACCGATCTTGCTATTCAAGGTAATGCGTTTTTTACCACAGCTGATTCATCAGGTAAAATTATTTATACAAGAAATGGTGAAACAAGTTTTGACGATCAAGGTTACTTAGTAACAAAAGAAGGACAATTTGTACTTGGTGTTTTTGATAGAACCAGAGATATTATACGTAAAACTGAGTTTAAGGACATTGATGCTGGTGCTGTAGCTATAGCTCCTCAAGGTGTAACCGTTGATTTTTCAGCAGGTAACTTCGGATATATAACAGGTAGTATTGGTACAGGGGCAGCAGTATCTTTTAATGGTATATTCGACAGTACTGAAACAACTGGTACTCAACAGTCTACAGGTGGACTTTCTCACATAAGTACTTATTTTACTGATCCAGCAACCCCTAATTCTGATAGAATAAATGGTAGAATATTTGTTCCTGCAGGAAGGCTATCTGTAGCACTTAATGGGGCTACTAATGCAGCTGGTGCTGGTATATCTTCCGTAGGTGGTGTAACAATAGGTATTATTGCTGGTGTTACTATTAGTTTATATCTAACTGATCCTGCTAATACTACCACGAGAACAAGTACTGATAATGCAAGACTAATAGCTACAGCAATTAATAGCTATGCTAATCAGACAGGTATTGCAGCTTCTGTTATAGTTAATCTTAATGATCAAAATCAAGCAACATTAGTATTAGGTCATGTTAATAGAGTAATTTCAGAGTCTTATGCTAGACTACCTATCAACAAAGAAGGTCAAGACATAGCAGATATTATAAATAAACCACTTGAGGGTATTATTGCTACACAACATGCTGGTTTAGTTGACACATTTAAAGATAATAAAGGAAATCTTTTCTATAAGATTAATGCTTTAGCTCTTAATGGTAATGCTCCTCAGTATGTACCTGCTACTGGAGATAATATGCATTTTGATAGTAATGGTACTATGATTAATGATTCAAAGGGTAAAGATGCTACATCCGCTCCTCCTTTCAATTCAGGTGTTCATGTAGTCTTAAGCAAATTTTCAAACAGTCAAGGTTTGGAAAAAAGAAGAGGTGGATCACAGTTTATATATACAGAAGCAACTGGTGCTATTGCTGTAGGTTATGCTGGTTTATCAAAAACATCACAAATCAGTACCAAACAAGGTATTGAATTTGATGGTATATCTTCTATAGGTGCTGAAAATACGATTATTGGTCAAGCTCTTGAGTCATCAAACTCATCAATAACTGATTCATTACCAGAATTAACTGTTGCTCAGAAAACATTTACATCAAATACTAAAGTTATTAACGTGGGTAATACCATTGTTGATGATTTAAATGGTTTGATTAGATAATAATTAAGGCGTATATCATTTACGCCTTAAAAAAAAGCTCAGAGAAAGTCAAATCTTCTCTGAGCTTTTTTTATGCTTATTTTAATATTTATGAAAAAATATTTTGTTTAATCTTAAATCTGTTAGAATTGATAGAAATGAATCAAATATTATTGGAGCGGTTATGAATAAATTAGTTATTTTGTTGGCATTTAGTTTTATCATTACAAGTTGTGCCACTGGAATGGCAAATAATATGACTGAAAAAAATGTAATAAGTATTGTCCATCTAAACACAGATTTTTTAAAATCTGCTGCTGTTGAGTTGTCTGCATCTGTAAATATAGTAAATACGACTACTGGGGCTGATACTCCCACAGATGAAGCTAGTGAAAAGGTATCAAAAATAGCTAGTGCTATAGTTTCCTTATTTGATGAAAAAGGGAAGTTTATTAATACTTTTAACTTAAAAAAAGTAACCCCAACCATAAAAGGTGAGATTTTAAAATTTTCAGTTGGATTCGTTCCTGTTGATACTGGACATATAAATTTTAAATTTGTTTTTAGTGATGCAAATGATAAAGTTTTTTATGAAACAAGTAATAAAATAGAAATAAAAGCAAAATCTATTATCAAAATGAATGGTCAATTAAATCAGGTTTCAGCTAAAAAAGATCCCCAAGCTCCAGAAACTTTAAATGTTAATATTAATGAAATGAATGAAAATAGCTATGTTCCTAATCAATTAATAATTGGTTTAAAAGATGAAATGAAAGATAATGATCTTAAAAGCTTGCTTGAAAAAAATGGTATAAAAGTTACAGAAATAAAAAAAGGTATTCTAAAAAATTATACTGTAACATTTTCTGATCCAAGCGTTGCTGAAAGTTTAATAATAACAAATAAAATTAATCAATTCGATTACTCAGAGCCAAATGGTATAGTTAATATTGCATTTTAATTAACTAATCTTTTTTGTAATTGGAATAAATAAGTACAAATAAGTAAATAACGTGAGTTCGATGTAAATATTAGAAAGCTATAGCAGGTAAATTTTATATTAACTCTAATTCTTTTTTGGAGAAATTAATAGATGGTTTATGAGGTTTAAAGCTATATACAATTAATCCAGAGAACAAGTTAGTTAATAAATTATCAAAGCTTCGATGCCTTAAGTGTTAAGTTTGACATATATTTTTTAATTCATCATTAACAGTTTCGATAACGGCTCTTTTCCTAAGTAAAATTTTATCAATAAGAGGTAGAATACGAGCATTCATATTTTTCTTAGGTCTTGTGATTAACTCAAGCTATTCTGTCTTTTGCCTTATCTTTGTTACTTAATTTTTCATCATCTAAAAGTTTATGAAGTTTACTACTCTTCTCAGGAATAAATACTTCCTTACAGACATAATCCTTTTGTATACCTAAATAACCTAAGTCTAACCTTATTATAAAATTTTTAAACCAATTCAAATATTGATAAAATCTTATAAATTCTGTCATTATCTAATCCTGTTGAGCTACGCCATTTTCTATCTGTTGTTAACTCTAATATTTGTATTTTCATTCTAATATTCTGAAATTTAAAATTATCTCTAAAATACAATTATAACCTTGACTCTAAATAAATTAATACAATTATTAAGCTCACAACAAGTTTATTATAATTTAGGATACTCACAATATAGTCAGAAAAGGTATAAGGAGGCAATAAATTCATTGGCAGAGAGTTTAGAACTTGAGATTATTAACTTTGAAATATGTGATTTATTATCAAAATCGCTAAAAGCAATAGGTGATTTTGAAACAGCTGAAATGTATTCACAAAAAGCCACTGAGCTGTTATTAAATAAAATATAGAATACAAAATTTCAATCTAGCTTTGATCTTGTGATAAAATGCTTTATGTTTATCTAAAAGTTAACAAGAGGTTTAAACTTATGAGCGAAACTATAACAAATAATCCGACTGAAGAAAAAGGTACTATCTCAGTCAATATGGAAAATATTTTTCCAATCATCAAAAAATTTCTTTATTCAGATAAAGAAATTTTTTTAAGAGAACTTATTTCAAATTCGATTGATGCAATAAATAAATATAAACATTTGGCATTAATTGGTGAAGTACCAAAAGATGAAAATGAAAGTGAATATGTAGTAGAAGTAACCCTTAATAAAGATGAAAATACTATGACCATTACTGATAATGGGATTGGTTTAACAGCAGAAGAAGTAAAAAGATATATTAATCAAGTTGCTTTTTCTGGAGCAGAAGAGTTTTTGAAAAAATATAAATCAGGCAATGAGAATGATCAAATAATTGGTCACTTTGGTTTAGGCTTTTATTCTTCTTTTATGGTTGCAAAAAAAGTTGTTATTAACTCTCTTTCATGTCAAGAAAATGCTGAGGCTATAAGATGGGAATGTGATGGTACTCCAGAGTTTCAACTAGGTAAAGGTACAAAAAATAAAAGAGGAACAGAAATAACCTTATATCTTGCTGATGATGAAAAAGAATTTTCAGAAGAAACAAGAGTAAAACATTTGATCAAAAAGTATTGTGACTTCTTACCTTACAAAATTACAGTTGATGGTGTACAAGCAAATAAACAAAAAGCCTTATGGAATGAACAACCATTAAGTCTTAAAAAAGAAGATTATTTAGACTTTTATGATTATTTATATCCTTTTTCAACTGAACCATTGTTTTGGATTCATATTAATGTTGATTATCCTTTTAATCTAAAAGGTATATTATACTTTCCACAATTAACTCATGAGCTTGATATGTCAAAAGGTCATATTAAACTTTATTCCAATAATGTTTATGTGAGTGAAAATACACATGAATTACTACCTAGATTTTTGACTGTTTTACAAGGTGGTGTTGATAGTCCTGATATTCCTCTAAATGTTTCAAGAAGTATGTTACAAAATGAACCACATGTTAGAAAAATATCTTCACATATTTCCAAAAAAGTCGCAGATAGACTTAAAGATATGTTCAATAAAGAAAGAGAAGAGTACGAAAAGGTTTGGGAAGGAATACAGGCATTTGTTAAAGTTGGAATGATGGAAGACGATAAATTTTATGATCAAGTCAAAGAAGCTATTATTTTTAAAACATCTGATAATAAGTACAAAACATTAGAAGAATATTTGAAAGATAATAAAGAAAAAGCTGAAGGTAAAGTATTCTATACCTCTGATACAGAAGCTCATGCTAACTACCTTAGCTTATTTAAAGAGCAAGGTATTGATGTAATTATTCTTGATACATTCATTGATTCACATTTTATTAATTTCTTAGAAATGAAAAATACAGAAATCAAATTTTCAAGAATAGACTCAGACATAAGTGATACTATGATTGATAAAGATGCTAAATCTGACATTATAGTAGACCCCGAAACTAATAAAACTGGAAATGAAGCACTTGAAGAAGTTTTTAAATCAAGTCTAAATATGCCTAATTTACAAGTTAAAATTGAAAATCTAAAGTCTAATGAAATCCCTGGAATGATTGTTTTTTCTGAACAAATGAGAAGAATGCACGAAATGACAGGAATGATGCAACAAAAAGATCCTGGATTTATGAAAGATTATACACTGATCATTAATGCGAATAATCCAATTATAGATAATTTAAAAAAATTGTCCAAAGAAAAAGATAAGAGCATTGAAGTAGAATTAATTTGTAACCATGTTCATGAACTTGCATTATTATCACAAAAACAATTACCAAATGATAAAATGTCAAAATTTTTAGAGAGATCAAATAAAATACTTGAACTATTAACAAAGTCTAACTAAAAAAAATACCTCTTTCTAATTTTTGGGAAAGAGGTATTTTTTTAATAAATCTGAAAGGTTAAATAAAAAAATGTCCAATGAGCTATTTTCTAAACAATTAAAGATATTAGTTCTTGAGGATAACTTAGGTGATGTTAAATTAATTGAATATCACCTAAAAAATGCTCAAATGTCATTTAATCTTATACATGTAGACAACAAAAATGAATTTATTCATGAGCTTGAGGATTTTATACCTGATATTATTCTTGTTGATTATACTGTTCCAGGATTCAGTGGAATGCAAGCTCTCTCATTAGTAAAAGAGTTAGCTCCAATGATACCAGTAATATTTGTTACAGGTACAATTGATGAAGAATCTGCTGTAGAGTGTATGAAAGCAGGTGCAATTGATTATGTACTAAAAAATTCATTACAAAAAATTAGTATTTCAATAAAATGTGCGTTAGAAAAAATAAGGATTAATAAAGACAAAAAAGAATTGGAAGAAAAACTTTTTTTTGCTTTAAATACTTTAGAGAGTATACCTGACGCTGTCTTTGTGGTAAATATGCAAAGTAAAGTCATATATTGGAATATGTCAGCAGAAGATATTTTTGGTTATTCTAATCAAGAAATGATTAATAAATCCTTGATATTTTTTGAATCTGACTCACGAAAAGAGGCCTTTTTATTAAAGCTCAATACTCTCACTGATAAAAAAGAATATTCAAGTGATGAAAGATGTTTTAACAAATCAAAAGAAGTCTTCTGTGCATGTATCAAATCAAAAATTTTATTGGATAGAAGTGGAAAGATGATAGGTTTTGTCTGTAATGCTTATACTATAGAAGATAAAAGACAAAAAGAAGATTATTTAATTGATTATAAAACTAAGTCTGAAAAAATATTCTCTCATTTACCTGATATTATTTTATTGACAAATAAAGAGTTAGATTTAATTGATTTAAGAGTTCCAGATAATTTAAATGAGATAATATTAAAAGAAAAACTTATAAATAAAAATATCGGCAAAATATCCGAATCCTATAAAATTATTTCTAAAGAATTGATCTCTCAAATCTCTTATTATATTTTATTAACTCTAAAAAACAAGTATTTACAATCTTTTGAACATAAACTTATCTCACATAATAATATTTATAATTTTGAATTAAGATTTATCTTAGTTCCAGATGAACAAGTAATGATAGTTATTAAAGATATTACACATCAACAAGTAGAAAAAATTAATCCTACGATTGAAGGTAACATAAGTCATAGTTTGGATGGTAAAATACTTAATATAAGTGAAAATTTAGTTAAAATATTGGGTTATAACTCAGAAAAAGAGATTTTAGATAATGTTAAAATAACCTATTTTTATCTTAGTAATGTCTATGATAAAATAATTAACAATCTTATTCTAAATGAAATAGTTAACAATTTTCAGACCAGATTTATTAAAAAAGATGGAAATGAGATACTAGTTAATATAAATGCTATATTGATAAAAGATACGCTCAAAAATGTAATTTATTTTGAATTAATGATAAAGTGCCATTTAAATGAACTTAATCAAGATGAACAGACAAAGAGTACACAAAAATTAGAATCAATAAGTAATATGATAACTAGTATAGCTTATGAGTTTAATAATTTAATTAGTTCATTAGAAATGAGTTTATACATTCTTGAAAATGAAATAACCGAAAACACAAGTTTAAAACATAATTTAGATAATATAAAAACATACATTGGACAGGTATCTGAAACCTCATCAAAACTTTTAAATTTTAATCAGATTATTAAAAACTAACTTTTACAATTTAAACTAATTAATGTATAATTGTGTAGCTCAAATAATTTAGTATTTAGTATTATTTTTACTGAGTTTAGTTTCAAAAAGTCTATAATCTTGATGATAAATAGATTTTAATCATCAATAATATTGAAAGTTTACTGATAAATTTATGAAAAAATTTTATGCTTTTTTTGCAGTAGTTATAGTTTTAAATATTATTTTTTTATTCTTAGGCAATAAACCTGAAATTAAAAATGCTAGTACAGGAGATAAACCAAAACTAAGAGTTGGTCTAGTCTTTGATGTAGGTGGTCGTGGAGATAAATCTTTTAATGATTCAGCCTATAATGGTCTACAAAGAGCTATCAAAAATCTAGGAATAGAAGCTCAATACGTTGAGCCTGGAGAAGGTTCAGATAGATCATCTGCTCTCAATAGACTTGCCGCCCAAAACTTTGATTTAATAATTGGTATCGGTTTTATATTCACTGATGATATTACCAATGTTGCCAAAAAACATCCTGAAAGAAAATTTGCAGGAGTTGATTTTGTTGTTAATCAAGATAAAGACGGAAAAGATATACCACCACCTTCTAATGTTGCAGCTCTAAAATTCAAAGAAGAAGAAGGCTCATACATGGCTGGTGCTTTGGCTGCTCTAAAAACAAAAACAAATAAAATAGGATTTATTGGTGGTATGGATATTCCATTAATTCATAAATTTGAATCAGGTTATAAATCTGGTGCAAAAATGATTAATCCAAATATAGAAGTGATCTCTAATTATGCTGGTGTTACAGGTGCAGCCTTTAAAGATCCTGCTAAGGGCAAAGAGTTAGCAACAAGTCAGTATAATAATGGTGTTGATATTATCTATCATGCTTCTGGTTCGACAGGTCTTGGTGTTTTTGAAGCTGCCAGAAATCTCAAAAAATTAGCGATAGGTGTTGATTCTGATCAATATTCTGAAGCTCCTGGGTTTATTTTGAGTAGCATGGTAAAAAAAGTAGATGTAGCTATCTATGACATTATTAAAGATACTATCGACGGAAAATTTTCTGGTGGAGCCAAAATATTTGGACTCAAACAAGGCGGAGTTAGCTTAATATATGATGAACATAATAAAGCATTAATTGGTGATACTGTTCATAAAAAGCTTGAAGAAATAAATAATAAAATTAATAATGGTCTAATAAAAGTTACTTTATAGGTTTTTTGGAGAAATAATTTTGGCTGAAAATATAATTGAACTAAAAAATATCGTAAAAAGATTTGGTAAAGTTCTAGCAAATAACAATATAAATATCGCTGTTCGTAAAGGTGAAGTCCATGCTATCGTTGGTGAAAACGGTGCAGGTAAATCAACTTTAATGAAAATACTCTATGGTCTTTATCATCCCGATGAAGGTCAGATTATTATTAATGGTGAAACTATTATAAAAAATTCACCAAAAAATGCAGTAAAACATGGAATAGGTATGGTGCATCAGCATTTTATGTTAATACCACCATTAACAGTCGCTGAAAATGTAATTTTAGGTATGGAAACATCTAAAGGGCCATTTGTTGATATAAATACAGCAAATCAACGAATCAAAAAATTATCAGATGATTTTAATTTACATATTGACCCTAGTAAAAAAATAGAAGATTTATCTGTTGGTGAAAACCAAAGAGTTGAGATCATTAAAGTACTTTATAGAGGGGCTAATATTCTTATTCTTGATGAGCCTACAGCTGTCTTAACTCCAAAAGAAGTAGAAGACTTTTTTAAAGTAATTAAAAGCTTAATAGCTCAAGGTAAAACAGTCATTATTATTACTCATAAACTTGATGAAATAATGGAAATATCTGACAGAATCACTATAATTAAACATGGTGAAACAGTTGATACAATTAATACAAAAGATACAAGCCCAAAAGAAATAGCGAGAATGATGGTGGGGCGTGATGTTTTATTACAGGCAGAAAAAAAAGTAGCTCAAACAGGAAAAGTTATTTTGGATGTAAAAAATCTTTCTGTTACCAAATCAAAAGATGTCTTGGCACTTGATAATCTAAACTTTGAAATCAAAGCTGGTGAAGTTTTAGGATTTGCTGGAGTAGAAGGAAATGGTCAAACTGAATTAATCGAAGCTTTGATGGGATTAAATACTGAAAAAATAAAATCGGGGAAAATTTTACTCGAGGGCAATGATTTAAGCAATTCATTAACCAAAGAGAGACTTGAACAAGGATTTTCACATATACCAGAAGATAGACATAAAAGAGGATTAGTTTTGGAATATCAAAATAGTGATAACCTAATTTTGGGACAACAGCATAATTTTACCCGAACTGGTTTATTAGATCGTATTGGTATTGATGAACATAGTGAACGTTTGATCAAGGAATTTGACGTTAGACCTCCACATAAAGAAGTTTTATCTGGTGGTTTATCCGGTGGTAATCAACAAAAAATAATTATTGCTCGTGAGTTTTTTAGGAAATTCAAGTTTCTGATTGCAGCTCAACCTACCAGAGGTGTTGATATTGGAGCAATAGAATTTATTCATAAGCAAATTATTAAAGCTAGAGATGAAGGTAAAGCTATTTTGCTTGTTTCAGCAGAACTTAATGAAATAATATCATTGAGCGATCGAATAGCTGTTTTATACAAAGGTAAAATAGTCAAGATTGTTGATGCAGACAAAACCAATAAAAATGAGCTAGGGATGTATATGACAGGAGCTTCTAATGGATAAGTTAAATAAAAAAATACTAATAGAATTTATCATACCTATTTTTGCTGTATTACTAGCATTAATTTTTAGTGATATTTTAATTCTAATTTATAAAGAGTCACCATTAAAAATCTATAAGCTTTTACTTGAAGGTACTATTTTTAATTCTTACGGAATAGGTCAAGTAATATTTAAAACAACGCCTTTAATATTTTCGGGTCTTGCTGTAGCCTTTGCCTTTAGAACAGGTTTGTTTAATATTGGTGGTGAAGGACAATTATATATGGGAACATTTGTTACAGCTGTAATAGGTGCATACCTTCCCGATTCTATACCAAGATTCTTAGCTGTTATTCTTTGTTTGTTAGGTGGCTTTTTGGCAGGTGGTTTGATTGGTTTTATACCTGGTTTTTTAAAAGCAAAAACGGGCTCTCATGAGGTAATTAATACAATTATGCTTAATTTTATTGTTCTAGCATTTATTAATTATTTATTAGTAACTTATTTTAGAGTTCCAGAAACATTACATACCAAAGAAATCATCTCGAATGCTCATTTAGCTAGATTATCAGAGTTTATTCCTGCCCTTGATTCAACTTATGCTAGTTTAGCTTTTGTTATTGCTATCTTAACTGCTATTGTTGTCTATGTTATTTTATGGAAAACAAAATTTGGTTATGAATTGAGAGCTGTTGGACATAATCCTGAAGCTGCAGCAACAGCAGGTATCAATGTAAAAAAATGTATTATGATGTCTATGGCTATTTCAGGTGGTCTTGCAGGTTTAATCGGTCTTAACTATGTATTAGGTGATAAATATTACTTTGAAGAAGGTTTTTCATCAGGATTAGGGTTTATGGGTATTGCTGTTGCCTTACTTGGTAGAAATCATCCATTAGGTGTTGTTATTGCTGCATTTTTGTTTGGGGTTCTTAGTGAAGGTGGTTTGGTAATTAATGCCGTAGTTCCTAAAGAATTGGTTGATATTCTTCAAGCTATTGTCATAATATGTGTTGTTGCTTCAACAACCGAAGTCAGAAAAATATTAGCTCGTGGCAAATAAAATCACAAAAAATTTAAGTTATCAAGATAAAGAGATTTAGGAATAAAAGATGGCAATACTAAATGGAATATTTTCTCTAGCATTTTTAATCCAGTTAATTAGGATTAGTGTGCCTTATGTTCTTGCAGCTATGGGTGGTGTTTTTTCTGAAAGAAGTGGTGTTACTAATATTGCTCTTGAAGGAATAATTTTAAATGGTGCATTTGGATCAGTACTTGGTACATATTTAACAGGGTCACCATTATATGGGGCTTTAGCTGGTGTTATTGCTGGTATGCTTACAGCTTTACTACATGCTGTTATTTCTATTAGATTTAGAGCAGATCAAATCATCAGTGGTGTAGCAATTAATTTATTATCGGTCGGATTGACCAAGTTTTTCTTAAAAATATTCTTTGATAGCTCAAGTAATTCTTCAAGAGTAGAAGGAATAAAAGTATTTCAAATATTACCACCAGGTAATGGTTTTTCAGATATGATCAATCAACTTGTTGGTAATCCAATGATTATGTTAACCCTTTTTATTGTAGTTTTTTCTCATATAATTATTTTTAAAACTGTCTTTGGTCTAAGATTAAGAGCTGTTGGAGAGCATCCAGAAGCTGCTGACACACTAGGAATTAGAGTTAATGTTATGAGATATGTTTGTGTCATAATAAGTGGGGCATTAGCAGGACTAGCAGGCGTATGGTTGGGACTTGATCAGCATCAATTTACTGATGGTATGTCAAATGGTAGAGGCTTTATCGCTATAGCAGCAGTTATCTTTGGTAAATGGAATCCTTATGGAGCCGCTTTAGCATGTTTATTATTTGGTGGTTCAGAAGCATTACAAATAACCTTACAGAGCTCTGGATCAAATATTCCAACACAATTTATTCAGATGATACCTTATTTATTAACAATGATTGCTTTAGCAGGTTTTATTGGTAAATCAACATCACCAGCAGCACTTGGTAAAGCTTATGATGAAGATTAAGAAAATTTTGTAAGAAAAAAGGACTT
>JACMQJ010000427.1 GCA_014377055.1 Candidatus Sericytochromatia bacterium | reverse complement strand
TCAGCTATTTTGCTAGTTAATAATTTAACTGCTTTGATAGCATCGTCATTACCAGGTATAACAAAATCAACATCATCTGGATTACAATTTGTATCTACAATAGCAACTACAGGTATATTTAGCTTTCTAGCTTCTTTAACAGCTAAATGCTCTTTCTGTGTATCAACAATAAATAATACATCTGGTAATCTGGTCATGTCCTTTATACCACCTAATGATTTGGTTAGTTTGGTAATTTCTTTTTCGATACTAGCAACTTCTTTTTTGTTTAAGTTTTCAAAGTAGCCGCTTGCTTTCTTAGCTTCCAAATCTTTTAAGTAAACGATTCTAGCTTTAATTGTTGAAAAATTGGTTAACATTCCACCTAACCATCTTTGGTTAACGAAGTACATACCACAACGAACTGCTTCGTCTTGTATAGCTTCTTGAGCTTGTTTTTTTGTTCCTACAAAAAGGATATTACGACCTTCAGAAACCATATTTTTGATAAACTCGTAAGCTTTATCTAAACCTTTGGATGTTTCTTGAAGATTTATAATATAAATCCCTTTTCTTTCACCAAAAATGTATTTTCTCATTTTTGGATTCCATTTTTTTGTTTGATGTCCAAAATGAACACCGCTTTCTAATAGTTGTTGTACTGGAACTACAGCCATTTGATTAATCCTCCCTAAAAATTTTACAGTTATGACTTACGCTTTATATGGCTCTACCCTGTTAAGGGACTGAAAGAACCTATACATTTGTATAAGCGTGATATTTTAAATAACGGAGTCAATTATAACATAAATTACGACTTATAAAAATAATAATTTTAATTTATCATTAAATTAAGTAATCAAAGTATAAAGCTATTTTAAAACCTTGTTCATTGCATCAACTACTCTATCTTCCTGAAAAGGTTTAACAATAAAGTCTTTTGCCCCTGATTGTATGGCATCAAGAACCATTGCTTGCTGACCCATAGCACTACACATAATTATTTTTGCATTACTATCATATTTCATTATTTCTTTTAGTGCTGTGATTCCATCCATTTCTGGCATGGTAATATCCATAGTAACTACGTCAGGCTTTAAGTCTTGATACATCATCCTTGCTTCATTACCATTAGTAGCTTCACCAACAACAATAAATCCATTTTTAATGAGAATATCCTTAAGCATCATTCTCATAAAAGCTGCATCATCGACCACTAAAACTTTTGCCATCATCATACTTTGTATTTATTCCTCCGAAAATCTGTAGAATTATTTTATAACCACCCGTCCACATAAAACCTGATGGGCTTGCAATCAGGATTAGTAAATTTGATACTTAAACCTAATTCTACTAAGTTTTTACTGAGCTTTAACTAATTACTCAGCAACATTTGTTCACTGCAATGAAGATCACTAACTAGTGGAAAAATTAATGTTAATAACAAATCCTAACAGTTAAGAGTATAATTTAAATTATTATTCTTAGCAATATTTTTAGCAAAAACGATAAACACAGCACATAAGAGTCTAACCAATTATTTGTTTAGTTAGATTATAATATTGTGAAACTTAAAAAAAATGATTTTACTCACCTTGTCCAAGAGAATAACCTTTTTCACCATCAAAAGTATATAAATTCTCAATTTTTATAAAATCAAGGTTTTTATTTTCTATTTGGCTTAAAAGTTGAATTACTTCTAAATGATTTATAGATTTTTCTGGATGGATAGATACAAATCTTGCTCTCCAGTGGTCAACACAAAACGTTTCAGGGAAACCATCTGGCCATACTTTTACGCCTCGATTGGTAATCATTTTTAATTGAAGATTTTTATTCCCAATATCTTGAAGTATTTCAGCAAGTATATTTGGGTTATTACCTTTCCAGTCAAAAAATACATCAACCCCTACAAGTTCCTTTTCTTGGATACGAGCTTTTTTAATAGTGTTAGACTTACTAGTAAAACGTTGATAAATAGTACCATTAAAGATTTCAGGCTTTTGACCAAGTCTTTTAATTACTGCACTTGTAAATTCGTTAGTCCCAACTAATTGAGTACTTGTTTCAGGATTATATATATCATTGGTATGTATCCCATCTTCAATAGTCTTAAGCCAAGCATTATTGATCAGCTGAGCTACTTCACTTTGATTGATATGAGCGAGCATCATAATTGCACTTTGAATTAATCCTGATGGGTTAGCAATATTTTTCCCCGATATATCAGGAGCAGAACCATGAATTGCCTCAAACATAGAACAATGATCACCATAGTTGGCAGATCCTGCTAATCCAACACTTCCAGAAACTTCAGCTGCAATATCAGATATTATGTCACCATATAAATTTGGAGCAACAATTACATCAAAATCACAAGGTGATTTGGCAAGCTTTGCTGAGCCTATATCAATAATCATGTGCTTTTTTTCAAGGTTAGGATATTCTTGTCCTAATTCATCAAAAATTTTATGAAAAATACCGTCAGTCATTTTCATTATATTATCTTTGGTAAAACAGCTAATCTTTTTTCTTTTATAGTTATCAGCATAATCAAAGGCAAATTTTATTAATTTTTCACTTCCTGGTCTACTAATCAATTTTAGGCATTGGTAAACATCATTTGTTTGCCTATGTTCTATACCAGCATATAAATCTTCTTCATTTTCTCTTATAATGATAACATTCATACCAGGGAAATTTGTCTTAATATAAGGATAATAAGATACACAAGGTCTAACATTAGCATAAAGACCTAATGACTTACGAATAGTTACATTTAAGCTCTTATAGCCTCCTCCTTGAGGTGTAGTGATTGGAGATTTAAGAAAAACTTTTGTTCTTCTTAGTGATTCCCATGAACTCTTCTCAATACCTGACGTATTTCCTCCTAAATATACTTTTTCGCCTATTTCAATTTTTTCAATTTCAAGATCAGCACCAGCTTCTTTTAATAATAGCAAAGTGTTAAGCATTATTTCAGGACCAATACCATCTCCTTCAGCAACTGTAATTGGCACTTTTTTACTCATAGTCGTTTTCCATAAAATAT